>DAOVXR010000051.1 GCA_030636065.1 Sedimentisphaerales bacterium
ACCCTTACGGCCCAACCTCGCGGTACGCCCGGAACGATGCGTGTATGTGTCCCGATCACGCGGGAAATCATAGTTGATTACATGAGTAACATGGCTGAAATCCAGGCCGCGACCGGCTACGTCCGTGGCCACCATGATTTTGATTTCCTTTCGCCGAAATCGATTGAAAAGAGACGTCCGCCGGGACTGATCCAGGCCGCCGTGTATAAGCTCAACCGACTCAACCTCACGGCTCAATCGGCGAAAAAGTTTATTGGCATTGTCACGCGAATTACAAAAAACTATCGCCTGAACAGGATCGTGCTGCTGAAGATATTCCATAAATGATTCAAAATGATGGCTGGAATTGATTTTCTGGAAGCAATGCTCCAGGTTTTGTGGGGCTACCTGCTTTACGTTCAGTTCGACTGTAACCGGGTCCTTGAGGTATTTTGAGGAGAGTTTTTTGATCTCGGCAGGCATGGTCGCCGAAAACAGTAACGTCTGATGCTCGTGTACCAAACACGATATGACAAACTCCACATCATCGACGAACCCCATCTTGAGCATCTCGTCAGCCTCATCAAGCACAAAAGTCCGCACCTCCGAAAGGCTCAGCGGACTATTATACAGCAAATCGATCAGCCGACCGGGCGTGGCAACGAGAATATGGACACCGTGATCCAGCTTGGCCCGCTGGATTCGCATCTCAAAACCACCATAAACAGCAAATGGGGCCACCTCCGTCTGTCGGGCAATATCAGCTATCTCCTGGACATATTGCAGGGCTAACTCTCGAGTCGGGACCAAAATCAAGCTCTGCACCGCCTGAAGCGAGGTATCGGTCGCCTGCACCAATGGCACACCACAGGCACCGGTCTTACCCGAACCAGTCTCAGCCCGGGCCAACAGGTCCCGGCCGGCCAGGATGTGCGGAAACGTCTGCTCCTGGACGGGAGTCAACTCAGTATAACCCATATCTTCAAGTCCCTTAAGGACTTCCGGCTTTAAGTTCAATTCCGTAAATTTCATATCATATTATATATAATGAAGTTACACAAAAAATGCCAGAAAATAGACGCCAATATCAAATTTTTTTTCGGATTTTCCGGGACTCAAACGCATCTTGCGGCCACTGTGTAAATGAAGGTTGGCCCGATAGGGCGGCCGAGAAAACGACAAAATAGCGCCTCATGCCCTTAGCCGGAGTACCTCGGAGGTCCAGAACAGAGCCTTTGAGACCCACTTAGGGCTTTTTTTATGCGCATTCCTGATATTTCCCCCCAAAATCACTTGCAATATGGCCATTATATATATAGTATCTACCGCACACAGCACGAGTTATTATAGATTTGGCTCGTGATGTTGCGGCACTAGCTCAATTGGCAGAGCAGCTGGCTCTTAACCAGCGGGTTCGGGGTTCGAGTCCCTGGTGCCGTATTTTCTCCCAATCCTTCGTAATATTTTGGCATCGTCCCAAAATTGGGAGGTAAAGATGTACCGAAGCACCTCTGGGAAATACAGAAAGGTGGCACCAGTCGCTCTTTCGGTCTCGGGGCTAAGAACCCCACGACATAAAGTCGGGGGCTAAGAAGGGATTATGGAAAGTGAATGATATGAATTTGTGTCGCCCTTTCAGGGCAAATGAAGAGAAGAATATTGAGTGCAGAAAGAGTTGAACGTCCAACATTCAACGCCCAATGACCAACGTCGAATTGAAGAAATATCGAATAAAGAAAGGAAAACAAACCACGAAATACACGAAATACATAGCGCGGCCTTTGGCCGCAACCAAAATATTTCACGCAAAGGCGCTAAGACGCAAAGAAAAAAATTGCCACAGAGATCGCCGAGGACACAGAGAAATTAAGATTTAACAGCCACAAAAAAGCACAAAAGGCACAAAATTTTCTCTTTACAAAACGAATCATAAAACATTATCAATAAACAGATTATGATTAGTCGAACAAAAAAACACGCATAAAAAACAAAGAATTACAAGATAGTATTACGAAAAAAAAACAACCCAAAAAGATGAAAAAAATATTCCTTATTGTCCTGGTGTGCTTCCTGTCGCCCGGCCTTGTGCCGCGTTCGGCACAGGCGGTCAAGACTGTCCATATCGAACATAATACCGAACAGCAGTTCAAACAAGGCGATCCCTGCCGGGTTATTATCAATAGTACGGGCGAAATATCTCTGGCTTATCGGACGAAAACCCTGCTGAGTAACAAAGATGAGGTATGGGTCGTCAATGACATTGTCAGGGGCGCCGCCGGTTCGCTATATGTCGCCACGAGCGGGAAGGGCTATATTTATCTGCTCAAAGAAGAGCAGGAACCCAAGATTATTTACGGCAAAGACCTCATTGACCATAAACATGTGTTTAGTTTGGCTATCGACGGCAAAGGCCGTCTCCTCGCTGGGACAAGCGGGAAAACAGCCCAACTTGTCAGGTTCGATAAGGCACATAAAACTAAAACTCTGTTTCAGGAAGATGAGATTAAATATGTCTGGTGCATTCTTGTCGGCCCCGGCGGACGTATCTATCTCGGCACCGGACCTACCGGGAAAATAATCACCCTGGACAGCAACGGCAAAAATCCGGAGGTGCTCTACAAAGCTAAAGAAAAAAACATCCTTGCCCTTGCTCTCGATGCCGATGGAATCCTTTATGCCGGCGGCGACGAGAACGGCCTCGTATATCGCATCGAGCCGGGAACCAGCGGAACAACTATTGCCTACGATACCGGTCATGGCGAGATCAGCGGGCTGGTCTTTGACGAAGCCGGCAACCTGTATGTCTCGACCGCCGACACCAGCGCAGCCCGACCCGGAGCTAAACTGATCCTCTCCAACGGCGATACCAGCCGTCCGGAATCAGCCGACGAAAAGAACAAAAAAGACAAAAAAGGCCAAAAGGATAAAACGGATAAAAAAGATAAAAAAAACAAGGTTGAAAAAATAAACAAAAATAAGGCATCCGGCAATAATAACGACAAGGCCAAGAAAACCAAAACCAAGGCTAAAACTGAAGAAAACGCTAAAAAAGAAGCCGGGAAAAAACAGGCCGATAACGTTGAAAAAAATAAGATTAGTCAATCCGTCAAGCCCGCCGACAAAGACAAAACCGAAAAGACCGCTGAACTGATACCTGCCGCCACAAAATCATCAGATAAGCCCGCATCCGCCAGGCCGGCAAGTACCACATCAGCACCCAAACCTTCCAAGCCCGCCGAGACCAACGAAGTATATCAGATTAACCCCAGCGGATATGTAACCTCCCTGTTTTCCCGGAAGGTTATGATTCTCTCGATGGCGTATATGGGAGACGGCAAACTTCTGCTTGGAACCGGTATCGAAGGAAAATTAGTCCAGTTAGACACACAAAAACAGGAAGCCGTGGTTCTGCATACCGTAAAACCGTCAGCGCAAATTTCGGCCTTGTTGGCGGACGCTGACGGCAGTATCTATGCCGGCTGCGCCAATCCCGGAGCCGTCTATGCGATAAAACCGGATTATGCCCCCGAAGGTATTTATAAATCGCAGGCTGTCGATGCCAAACAAATCAGCAGATGGGGCAAACTGCACCTTGAGGCGGATATACCCAGCCAGTCAAGTCTGAAAATATCATTCCGAAGCGGCAATACGAGCGACCCGAAAAAAGGCGGCTGGCAAAAATGGACCGAACCAATCGACGCCACCGAAGACATTGAAATCTATGCCGCTCCGGCACGGTTTCTACAATATCGCCTGCACTTCGGCAGCTCCGACGGTTGTCATACCGCTGTTGTCCGGGAAGTCAAATTGGCGCATATGATTCCCAATCTGCCGCCACTGATTGAAAATGTTACCATAAAATCCGGCCAGGCTGACAACTCCGGTCAGTCGGCCCACTCTTCCAAAAAAATGACAATAGCCTGGAAGACCAAAGAACCGAACAATGACAAATTAACCTGCGAAATTTTTATCCGCCTCGTCGGTTATGAAAAATGGGTTCGTATCGCAAAAGAAATCAAAGAAGAAAAATATAGCTGGGACAGCCGTACCGTCGCCGACGGCCGTTACGAAGTTAAAGTAACCGCGTCAGATGAACCGGACAATCCCGAAGGACAGGCGCTCACTGCCAGCCGTGTCAGCCGTCCCATAGTAGTAGATAATACCCCTCCGGAAATTATTCGGATGAGCCATAACATCGACGGCGAAAAACTTTACTTCGAGGCGACTGTCAAAGACGCGCTCAGCGTTATCGGGTCAGTCGAATATGTTATCGACAGCGGCGAAATATGGCATATAGCACTGCCCAACGACGGTATCTTCGACAGCCGTGAAGAAAATGTCCGATTCGAGTTGAAAACAGACGCCCCCGGTGAACACCTGCTCGCGGTTCGTTTCACCGACGCACTGGGCAACCGGACCTATCGCAACCTGGCTTTTAAGTAGAGAGAAGATGGTAATTTAAGATTTAATGATCTAATGATTTGAGATGGTAAATTAATACAGGAGAGTTTTATGGAAAATCGTCGCAATAGTAAAATTAAACGTGTTCGAAAAAGTGGTTTTCGCGCCCGAATGCGAACAAGTAAGGGACGGAATATTATCAATAAGCGGCGCAGCCCCAACCGCTAAAAAACCATGCTTAAGCATGCCACCCATCCAACAGGGGCTGGTCAATGAAGGAAGAATATTTCACGAGAGAAAACCTTCGTCAAAAAGCCCATAAGCTGCTTCAGGAAGCAAATGCAATCGTTCCGGGGCAGGGCTTTGTTTTTGCGCCCGCTCAGGCGGCCCTGTTGGTTGTGGATATGCAGAAGTATTTTTTGCGGAATAGCTCTCATGCCTATATCCCGGCCTCAAAAGCTGTCCTGCCGAGAATCAGGGCGATGATACACTCGTTTTACGGAAATGACCGGCCTGTATTTTTTACCCGCCATCTGAACACCGAACAAAACGCAAAATTGATGTCTGTCTGGTGGACGGATTTTATCCGGGAGACAGACCCACTCAGTGAAATAACCGAAGAACTGGATAGCTCAAGAAGCATAATTATCAATAAGTGCCAATATGACGCGTTCTTCGAGACGCCACTGGAAGCGATGTTAAATGAAAAACGGGTTACCCAGTTGGTTGTCTGCGGCGTGATGACCCACCTTTGCTGCGAGACGACCGCCCGAAGCGCTTTTGTCCGCGGCTTCGAGGTGTTTTTCCCGGTTGACGGTACGGCTACCTACAATGAACAACTTCATCTGGCGTCGTTGAAAAACCTGGCACATGGTTTTGCTATGCCGACCCTGGCCGAAGAAATTCTATCACTGATGAAAGCATCCGATGAGTGATGTCGATGTCGCGATTATTGGCGCCGGGCCATCCGGTATTGCCGCTGCCATACAGTTGAAACGGTACGGTATTGAACCTGTCGTATTCGAAGCCGAGCGGATTGGCGGACTGTTGAACAATGCCCATCTCGTGGAAAACTATCCAGGGTTTCCTGACGGTATCAGCGGCGCGGAATTAGTAAAACTGTTCGCCCGGCAGGGGCAAAACCGGTCGATCAAAATACGATTCGAGTTGGTGAATTCATTAGCTCGGCACGGCCGGAAATTTGTACTCGAAACCTCCGCCGGAATCTACCACGCAAATACCGTCGTCGTGGCATCGGGAACCATGCCCATAATGTTCACCGACATTCAAATCCCGGAACAAATAAAAGATAAAGTGTTTTATGAGGTATTCGATCTTGCCGGGGTCAAAGGAAAAGCCATCGCCATTATCGGCGGCGGGGACGCGGCATTCGATTACGCCATCAATCTGAGCAGGCATAATCATATTACCATTATCAACCGCAGCAGCCGGATCATGGCGTTGCCGCTCTTGTTGAAAAGAGCACAAGCCAACCCGCAAATAAATATAAAACTCGATTGTATCCTCAAATGTATTCGACCCCATCGGTCGGACTCTGTAGAATTGGAGTACCAGGGGCAACAGGGTGAGGGCCGAATTCTTGTGAACCTGCTTGTTTTTGCCGTCGGCCGAAAACCACGACTTGATTTTTTGCCTACAGGATGGGAAACTACGGAAAAAGAAATCGATAATTTATATTTTTGCGGCGATGTGATAAACGGCGCCTGCCGTCAGGCGGCAATCGCTGTGGGCGATGGAATCAGAGTTGCTATGGGAATATGTCAGTTGTGAGGTATGGGTGGTGAGAAAGAGGGAAGAGAAGAAGAGTTGAACGTCCAACATTCAATCCGCCTGCGGCGGATCGAATCAAAGAAATATTGAGTAAAGAAAAAGAAATGACGAATAAGATCGCTACACGGAGTGTGCCTGGCACTTTTAGGAAAATCGGTTAAAGAGCATCTCTGGGAAATACAGAAAGGTGGCACCCAACGGCTCTTTCGGCCCTTTGGGCCTGATAAAGAAAAGAACCCCTGCTTAACAGCAGGGGCTATCAAGGACAAGAACCCGTGGACGATTACGGAAAACTATCATTCACGGCCAAAGGAACAAGAATAATGAAAATTGTCTCCAAAACGGGTAACGAAGACATCGCGACTGTTTATGTCGCTGATATGGGAAACGGGCGGATGGTCGAGTTTGTCGAATCCGTTCAGCCGCCCATCCCAAGAGAAAAAAAGTGGGTGTTGATTATCTCGACACTGTTCGGCTGTCCGGTTGGCTGTCGTATGTGCGACGCCGGAGGTGATTATCGGGGAAAACTCACCACCGATGAAATATTGGCCCAGATTGATTTTCTTGTCGGTTCGCGTTTTGCCGATGGCAATGTCCCGGTAGAAAAATTCAAGATACAATTCGCCCGTATGGGTGAGCCTGCCCTGAATGAAAATGTACTCGACGCACTTGAAAAACTTCCCGCCCGCTATAATACCGCCGGGATAATTATGCCCTGTCTCTCAACGGTAGCGCCTGAAAAAACCGACAGCTTTTTCGAGCGGCTTCTATCCATAAAACGCCAAAGATACAGCCGCGGCCGATTCCAACTTCAGTTCTCACTGCATTCCACCGATCCGGAGACAAGAGACTATCTTATGCCAATCGCGAAATGGCCGCTGCCGCGCATTGCCGAATATGGGAATCAATTCTGCACACCGCCCGATCGAAAAGTTACCCTGAATTTCGCAATCGGCAAAAATGTGCCTGTCGATGCCGATCTGCTCTGTGGCACCTTCGACCCGGACAAATTCCTGATAAAGATCACACCAGTCAACCCGACCCTCAGAGCCATGGAAAATAATCTGGTTTCAGATGTCGATCCCGACAAACTCGATGACAATCATAACGGGCTGCTCCGGAAACTGCGAGCAGGCGGCTTTGACGTGATTGTCAGTATCGGTGAACCGGAAGAAAACAAGATCGGCAGTAACTGCGGGCAATATCTCAACGCTGTCCGGAAAGCCGATTTTTCCGACAGCGACGCATATACCTATCCATCGGAACAGTTGGTATGAAAATTGTTTTTCATTCCGAAATACTCGAACAGCAAAGGTACTCTTGTAATTGCTGCGGCCAAGGCTGTCGAAGTTTTCTTGTGCCGGTCGAACCGAACGAACGAGACAGTATCGAACAGCTCCAGTCCTGGCGTGAAAAATTGCGGGTTGACGATCTTTTTGTCAAACATCGCGCTGCCGGCTCCGCCCGCTACGGACTGGCCAAGCACCACGACGGCCGTTGTGTCTTTCTCGGCGACGACAAACTCTGTCTGATACATAATCTCTACGGCCTGAATGCCAAGCCTGTCGCCTGTCAATTATATCCCTTCGTTTTTACGCCATTCGCCGGCGAGCTACGAGTGGGGCTGCGCTTCGACTGCCCTGTTGTTTGCCGTAACGAAGGGCAACAATTGTCAGTTTATAAAAACGAACTGAATCGCCTGGAAAAACAAATTGTTCCCGCCTCGGCAAAAGAGATCGAACCACCCGCAATCAGTCCAAGTCGAAAAGTCTCACCCAAGCGGTTTGACGCGATAAATGAAATACTTCTCAAAATCGTCAACTCCGATGCCCTGCCCCTGCTCCAGCGTCTGCACTGGCTCCGTATGTTCCTGAGCCACCTGACCGACGTGAAATGGCAAAACGTAACCGATGATGATTTCCCGGAATTGCTTTCCATGCTTCAGGGAGGGCTTCTGGCCGAGTTGCAGCATAGCGAACCACAACACGTTCGAATTACCGGCAAACCACGCAAACTACTTGGTCAATTTTTCTTTCTGCTGTGTCATCCGACCACAATCATCACCAGCCAAAAAGAAGGTTTGATTACCACACTACAAAAGCGATTTGAGAAACTTGCCGTTATGAAACAGCTTGCCCAAACCGTCGGACCGCTGCCAAAATTGCAGCCCCATTGGCCCGATGCTGATATGAGCGACCTTGAAGAAAGTTTCGGCGTCTGGCCGACGGACGTGGAAAAAATGTTAACCCGCTACCTGACCTGTCGTATCGCCGGTCTGAACTACTGCGGGCCAAACTTCTACAACTACAGCATGGTCGAGGGCGCTCGCAGTCTCTTGTTAGCCGTTGTTACCATCGGCTGGGTTATGCGTATCGAAGCTACAAAGGCCGGTCGCGATACTATCGAACGTGCCGATGCCGAAACCGCTGTTCTAACTATCGACGGCAATCTCGGCTACGCCTCCGCTCTGGCTACCGGCCCGGCACGACTCCGGCTGAGCTATCTTACCGACCATCTCGAAGATATCCTTAACGCCTACTGTCTTTAAACAATTTCCAGCATTTCAGTTATGCGTTGCAGCCGTTTGTAAAGCTGTCCCCGGTTGTCTCCACCGAGG
>DAOVXR010000094.1 GCA_030636065.1 Sedimentisphaerales bacterium
AGCCGAAGCGAAAAAGGCGGCTGAGGTAAAAGAGGCTGCCGAAAGAAAGAAGGCTGCCAAAGCCAAAAAGGTAGCCGAAGCAGAAAAGGCGGCCGAAGTAAAAAGGGCAACAGTTCCGGTTAAAGAAAAATCACAGGCCAAGCCCAAAAAACAGAAAAAGGGTTCCTCTTTGTGGGTCTTCGGCGGAAAAAAAGATAAAGAAAAACCGGCCGAAACCATTAAAAAAATCAATATTCTGCTCGCTAAGGGTGACTTGGCCATGAGTCAGGGTTATTATGGCCAGGCCGAACTGTTTTACGAAGAAGCACTTTTGCTCGACCCGACTTTGGAGAGGGCGCAGACGGGTCTCTCGGCGGCCAAATTCCATCTGACTCAGCCTTCTGTGGCAGCTTCTCCGGACAAACCCAGTATCATTGACAGGGTACTCATCAGGGAAAAACTTCAGCGACAGGCTGTCGAGGCATCCTGGAGTTCGGCCCGTACCAGGGTTCTGCAATTGAGAAACCAGGGACTCTTTGGCGAAGCCAACGCCGAGATAATCCTGGCCATCGACAATATCAAAAACGCGAAAAAGCTCCTCGGCGCCGAACTCTACGAACAACTGCTCAACGAGGCCCATATATTGCTCGTTGAGATCGAGAAACAACAGGAACACTCGCAACAACAGCGACTCGAAGACCAGAGAAAAAAGGCCGCCGAGGAAGAGAGAAAACGAATAACAAGAACAGAGTCCGAACGAAAAAATAAAATCGAGGACCTTTTTGATCTTGCCAAGGAATTTTCTGACGCACGGGAATATGACCAGGCGCTCAAAACTCTTACCAGGCTGCTTGAACTTGAGCCTAAAAATAAATATGCCCTTTGGTTCAGGGAGGATATGGAGGACCTGCTCTTCCTCGAAAACCAGATTAGCATGGCTCATACGTCAGACATTGAGGAGAAAAAAGTACTTGTCGATGCGCGGGCGTCGGCGGTCCCCTGGTCGGAAAGATACAGATTCCCTGACGACTGGAAAGAACTCACCGAACGGCGACACAAACCGGAAACAAAGGCCAACGTAAAAAAGACCTATGCTCAAGCCGTATTGAAAGAGAAAATGGTTAACCTGGATTACGACGATTCGGCTCTGCAGGATATCATCGATGAAATACGCACTACGACAGGCCTGAATATCGTACCCGAATGGAACGAGCTGGAGATCGCCGGTATCACTCAGGAAGACCTCGTAACGATACACCTTACCCAGGTCGCGGCTGGCAAGGCTCTCGACCGAATTCTCGCTTACGTATCCGGCGGCAAACTTGGCAAGGCCGGCTATGAGATTGACGAAGAAGGCGTGTTGACCATCAAGCTCGTGGGCGAGGATTATGGTTATTACCTCGATACATATTATATTGCTGACCTGATTCAGGAGCGTTCCTATGGCGGCGGCGGAATGGGCGGCGGCGGCGGTCGTGGCGGAATGGGCGGCGGCGGTCGAGGCGGTATGGGCGGCAGCCGAGGCGGTATGGGCGGCAGCAGTCGCGGCGGCAGTAGCCGAGGCGGTATGGGCGGCAGCAGTCGTCGGGGTGGCAGCAGTGGCGGCGGATTCGGTGGCGGCGGTGGCAGATATAGAGAACTGAACGAAGATGGTTTCAACGGTCAGCCGCAAGACAGCAACCTTAGTCAAATTTCCGGTATGGGTAACGGTGATATGAGACAAACCGCTGATTTTCTTCCTGGTTTTAATCCAGCTAACAGAAATGTTGGTATGGGTTTTGGCGGCGGCGGCAGCCGCGGTGGAATGGGTGGCAGTCGCGGTGGCATGGGCGGCGGCAGTCGCGGTGGCAGTCGCGGTGGTATGGGTGGTCGTGGTGGCGGACGCGGCGGAATGGGTGGCGGAATGGGTGGTGGATATGAAGAGCTCGAACTTACTTACCTGATCCAATCCACTATTAAGCCCGATAGTTGGACGTCCGGTATGGGCGGAGGTCGCGGCGGCAGAAGAGGAGGTACTACTACTGCTATTACCACCGAAATGGGCAGGGGTGAATTAAGTGTGTACCGCGGCACAAACCTCGCCGTATATCAAACCCCTCAAGTTCACGAGTCGATAAAAGAACTGCTCAAGAAACTACGGGAAACTTATGGTACACAGGTGGCCATTGAGGCCCGTTTGTTAAGCATCAGCAGTAATTTCCTGGAAGACATCGGACTGGATGTCGATTTCCTGATTAATATGAACAATGCCGGCTTTGATAAATTCTCTGACGTTGCGATCAAGCAGGACTCTTATTCTGCCGTGAATCCTCCGGCAACTTTGGTGCCCGGCTCTCTCGGCGGCGGAGCGACGCCTTCAGCCTTTACTCTTGCAGGTACATTCCTCGACAACATTCAGGTGGATTTCCTTATGCGGGCCACTCAGGCTCACAAGCGGAATCGTTCTCTGTTGGCCCCGCACGTAACAGTCTTTAATGGAGAAGCGGCGATGATAAGTTTCGGATCGGAAACTAACTACGTCTATTCGCTCGAATCGAATATCGCTTACGCCGCGGTGGCCTATGAACCTCAAATCGAAACCGACTTTTCCGGCATAAGCCTCTTTATTACGCCGGTCATTTCGGAGGACAAAAGATTTGTTATGCTCAACGTGGAATTCGAGCAGGAAACCACACGCGCAATGACAACCTTTTCGTACCTTGGTACAACTGAAACATCTGCTGAAGGGGCCGCCGGGACGGATGACACTGAGATATCCGTGGGCTCAACTCGTATTCAGTTGCCTGAGAAAGACATCAATTCTATTATGACCCATGTTGCCATCCCCGATGGCGGTACTCTTCTGCTGGGTGGCCAGAAAATCGTCGGCGAAGTGGAAATAGAAAGCGGTGTCCCAGGACTCAGTAAAATACCATTGATCAACAGACTCTTTTCCAACCGTGCTGTAACCAAGGACGAGAGCGTGTTGCTTATCCTGATCAAACCCAAAATCATTTTGCAGGACGAGGAAGAGGAACTGGAATACGGTTCCCTCCTGACGGAGAAATAGTAACCGCAATATTAATAACCTTTACGCACCCCGTTTTACCGTCTTTTTACAGACAAACGTAAAACGGGGTCTTTTTTTCGAGTAGGGCGGGCCTGTGGCCCGCGTTTATTAGCCCCCGGGTTTTATCTTGGGGGTCATTCCCACGAAGACTTGGAGGCAGCCACCGAGTCTTCGAGATGGATGGCTTAAAAGCCCTGAAAGAGCTTGCCCGAAGGAGCTTGCCCTGAGCACAGTCGAAGGGGCGAAAGAAAGCAACCTGCCAAAAGCGTGAACGGTCACCTACATTCTACATTCTACATTCTTTTTCTCACGGCTCACAACTTGTACTCGGCTTTTGCCCTCGGTGAGCATATCGTAGAGTTCTTCAACGTCTTTATTCAGCAGTCGGACACAGCCGCGGCTGGAGGCGGTGCCGATTTTTTCCGGTTCGATTGTGCCGTGGATGCCGAATCCGGTACGTCCTTTTGCGTTTCCGTCCAGTCCTTTCAGGCCGATCCAGCGTTCGCCCAGCGGATTTTCTTTGTCGTCGGGATAGAATTGCTTGCCCGTATCCGGGTCGGTCCAGGCGGGGTTGATCTGTTTTTTACCGACCTCGACCAGCCAGCGTCCGGCAGGTGTTTCACGGCCGGGCTTACCGGTCGAAACCGGATAGACCCTCACCAGCACATCACCTAAATAGACATACATCATAAATCGTTCACGATCTACTACTGCGTGGAACGGCCCCTGCACGACTTTGATATTCTGCCCGGCCCGCAGCGAGGACGGCTTTTTAATACCGTTGATTCGCATAAGAATTTGATAGGGCACGTCGAATTTTTTACCGATATTCACCAGCAGGTCTCCGCTTGCCACCCGATATCGTCGGCAGTGCGGATCGTTGGGAAAAAGCCTCCTGGAGAACAGCCAGAAATCGGAAACCTGGTTAATCAGCGACTCAGCCGGTTTCGCCTTTTGTCTCGGCAACCCCAGTGCCATCGCCCGACTGATTTTTTCCCGAGCCGTTATATAGTCCTGCCTTTTTAGGGCTGCCCGGCCCTCATCAAGCAGTTTTTCCGCTTTTCCGCTTTTCGCTGGTGCTGCTGCCGGTTCAGGTTTTACCTTTTGGGCATTTTGCTCTTCCTGTTCCGTTTCTGCATCATTAGTCTTAGCGGGGAGTTTTTGCGGCTCTTCAGATATGTTCGTGATTACTGAAGCAGATGGTGCCTCGGCGTTCGCCTGGGCGATAGCCGTATTGATTGGCGATTGATGTGGCTCAACGGAAGATCGACTTGAAAACAGTCGCCATACCGCCAGTCCTGCCACCAGGATAAAAGCGGTAATTAAAAATATTTTTCTTCCACGATAGTCTTTATTTCGATTTGTATAACTGCTTCGGGCCATCCATAGCTCCTCTTTACCTTACCGTTTCAACGGTTTTTTGTATATATGGCTGTGCCACGGCCATCTTGGCCGTGTTCCTATGCGACAACAACTAATAATTACCCACTTCTATTTTCCGAACCGCCTTACCGCCTGGTCCGTCACCAGCATATTGAGTGGAACATCATGATCCAGAACCGGCACTTTCTCGATAATCTGTTCTTCCAGGGCCAGCCCGCAGTTCACGCCGCAGAAGCTGCTATGGCTCAACAGACGGTCGTAAAACCCACCACCGCGCCCTAACCGGTTGCCCTTCAAATCGAATCCCATCCCTGGAACAACGATCAATTCAACATCGCGGACTGCCACTGTTTTTGCCTCTGCCGGATGACGCAGGTCGTAACGGTCATAGACCATTTCACAATCGAGGCTGGGCAGAATAACCGGGATAAGTTTCTGGTTTTCCCAGTCGATAGCTGGAACCAGAACCATCTTGCCGTCCTGAAGTGCCTTTTCGATAGCGTAAGAGGTATCGACTTCTATCTCGAACGACAGGAACATCATTATCTTCGACGCCTGCTGAAATTCAGGCGTGGCGCACATTTTCTTACAGGCCTCCCGGCTTTTATCCTGCAACTGTTCCTTCGGCAGGTTTTTCATAAAGTTCAGTACTTGTTTTCGAGTATGACTTTTTACCATAGTGCCGCTTAAGATTACTTATTTGAGTTAGAATTGTCAAGGACTTGTCTGAGTCGTTTCAGGTATTCCCCCATTTGTTTTTCTGTTCCCCTGCTGCTGGGCTGGTAATATTGTTTGGCGAACTCAGCCGGCATATAGGGCTGCGGCACATAGCCGTCGGGGGAATCATGCGGATATTGGTATCCCACCCCCCTACCGAGTTTTTTAGCGCTGGCGTAATGCCCATCGCGGAGGTAATCGGGCACCGGTGCCGTACGGCCCTGTCGCACATCGCTGCCGGCCTGCCAAATGGCTTTGGCGCTGCGGTTGCTTTTGGGTGCGCAGGCGATATATATCGCCGCTTGCGCCAGTGGCAACTGCGCTTCGGGCAGTCCCACAAACTCACTTATCTGCACCGCCGCTGCCGCCAGTACCGTTGCCATCGGGTCGGCATTGCCCACGTCTTCAGCCGCGCATACTGCTATTCGCCGGGCGATAAAACGCGGGTCTTCGCCACCCACAATCAATCTCGCCAACCAATAGACCGTCGCGTCCGGGTCGCTGCCTCGCATACTCTTTTGCAGGGCGCTTGCCAGGTCGAAGTGATTGTCTCCTGCCGCGTCCGAGACCAGCGACTTTTTCTGGATCGATTCAATCGCCAGCGCCTTGTCAAAAACGATTTTTACGTTTTCTTTTGTTTGATCGTTTTCAGTTCCCTTTTGCGAAAACACCCCCACTTCCAGCGCCGACAAGGCCCGTCGTGCGTCGCCATCGCTCATAACTGTCAGATATTCCAGTGCATCGTCGGTTATGCTGATTTTGTATTGCCCCAGGCCTCGTTCTGAATCTGTTATTGCTGCCTGAATAACTTTTGCGATCCCTTTTTTAGTCAGCGGCTCAAATTCGAAGATTGTACTTCGCGAGACCAGCGCCGAGTTCACCGAGAAGAAGGGATTTTCCGTAGTTGCCCCGATCAGGATAATCGTACCTTTTTCGACGTCGTCTAACAGGACATCCTGTTGATTACGGCTGAAACGGTGTATCTCATCGAGAAACAACACTGTTTTGACAGCCTCAGTTGCCAGCCTGTCCTTCGCCGCCTGGATGGCAACCCTGATTTCCTTAACGCCGATGGTTGCCGCGCTTGCAGCCACAAATTCCGCTGAGGTGTGCCTCGCTATCACGTGGGCCAGCGTTGTTTTGCCCGTACCCGGCGGCCCGAAGAAGATCAGGCTGCTGAACCTGTCCGCTTTGAGCATCCGCCAGAGCAGCTTGCCGGGCGCGATAAACTTTTCTTGCCCGACGAACTCTTCCAGCGTACGCGGCCGCATCCGCACCGCCAGCGGTGCCGCTGCCGCTATATTCTGCCGTTCTGTCTGAGAAAATAAATCCATACTCTATGATTCGATACCGCCAAGAGAACCCAACCGTCCCGCCAGCACATTTGCCACAGGGCGGGTATAGTCGAATTTTTCCAGCAGAATCTTTAATACTGCCGTTATGGGTGTTGCCAGGAACATCCCGACAATCCCCCAGATAATACCAAAGAAAATCAATGACATTAGAATAGCGATAGGATGGAGATCGAGAGATCGGCCCATAATTTTTGGCTGGACGATATTGCCGATGACAAACTGAATCGCTGCCGGGATCGCCACTGCCAGGAACCTGACTGGCAGCGACAGGTCCGAACTCAACAGTATTACTGGAATCGGCAATAGTGTCGCTATTATTGAGCCGATATTCGGAATAAAATTTAACAGGAATGCCAGGAATCCGAACATCCACGCGAATTTAATTCCCAGTAACGAAAGGGTCAGACCAACCGTAAAGCCGGTAATGCTTGATGTGAAGATCATAGCGAGTGTATATCGTTTGATG
>DAOVXR010000219.1 GCA_030636065.1 Sedimentisphaerales bacterium
CCCTACCATGCCAGACATCTTCATCGTGTACGTCGTTGGGTAGATTTGAAATTGTTGGTGTTTTTTGCTCATCAGTACTTGGTACAAAAAGACTTACAAACAGTTGCTTAATTATGAAAAATCCTCCATTCTGAATTCTGAATTCTTCTTTTCTCTTTCTCACTACTCACAACTTTTTTTCTGTGCCTTTTGAGCTTTTTTGTGGCTACTATCTCTTCTGTCTTTTTCTTAATCAGTGTTAATCCGTGTCTGTTATTTCTCTTACTCTGTGTCCTCGGTGTTCTCTGTGGCAAATTTTTCTTCTTCTCTTCGTTATCTTTTGTTTTTCTTATTCGTGCCAATCCGTTGCATCCGCGTCATCCGTGTTCTATCTCTTCTGTCTTCTGAATTCTTACTTCTGAACTCTGAGTTCTTCTTTATTCGTTGAGTCATTGGGTGGCGTATTGATTTCGATAATTTTTTTAGTTGAGTTTGCCAGGGCGAGATCGGCTTGTTGATTTTCTTTTTTGACTACAGCCGCGAGGCGATCGGGGAAATCGGGCAGGGCGGACATTACCCGGTTCCAGGCTGGTATGCGTGGCAGATCGGTGGGTGCTTCGCGGAACCGCCTGCCTGCCAGACGGATGGCTTCGGAAAAGCCTTCGACAGCTTGTCCTTCGCTGTGGCGGTCGTAGGGCAGACTGTTAATAATAGCGTCGGCGGCATATTGGTCGATAGCTTCGCGGGCCATATGCAGATAGGATGCTTGTAGTGCCTCGAAGAAATGGCTTGGCAGAACTACTCCCTGGGCGGCGAGGGTTTGCAGCAGGACTTTGGTAATATCGATGGACATTTTCAGTAGTCCTTCTTTGTGGTTGTCGGCAACTAATTCCTGGTGTTTGTGTTCGTATGATTCAGCGATATCGACTTGGCAGACGCGGGTGAGTGAGCAGCAGCGGTACACTTCGGACAGTGTCCCTATTTCCAGGCCCCAGTCTCCGGGCATGCGCATCACGTGGGCCAGGGAGCGGGTCATACAGATTTCGCCGGATAGTGGATAGCGAAAACTGTGCAGGAAGGTTAAAAATTGGTTTTGGCCCACCATAGTTTGTAGAGCGCGGACTAACGGCGTAAAGAACAGGCGTGTAACTCGGCCGTAGATGCGATCTGTAACTCGCATGTAGTAGGCTTTGCTGAACTCAAAGTCCATTCCTCTGACTGAGCAGGGGTAGCACAACCTTGCCAGCATCGAGCGGGAATAGTTTTGGATGTCGCAGTCATGGACTGCGATGACCCACAACCTGCGATTACTGAGAACATAGCCCATTGCTGTCCATACGCCTCGTCCTTTGCCGTCGGGCCCTACGTCGAGATAATTGTCGGACAGTTCTTCGAACAACGCCCCAACACCTGGCCCTGAAGACCAGACTACCGAATGTGGTTGCGGAAGCGGTTGCAGGCGTCGTCGCGCTTCGACCATGTCTTTGAAGTCCGCGGTTTGGCCCAGGCTGACTACTACTTCGGATATGTAGGGAACTGTGGCGATTTCCGCGACAATATTATTGAAGGTGTCGGACATCAAATCGCGGGGTATGATCGGCAAAATAAGAGCAATGTCCCGGCGTTTGAGAATGTCAGCGAGGCGGGCTTCCATTCGGTCGTAAATTGTGGTGTCAAAATCATGCAGAGTTGTAATTGTGCCGTATTGAAAAAAATCGCCCATTATAGCCCTCTCATGTCTGTTTTTATGATCTTTGCCGAAGTTTTTTGTAACGAAAAACACCTCTCTGACCAACCATTTTATCAGGCCAGCAGACGCATGTTTTCCAGTTCCAGCGAACGCGCAAAGATCAGTTTATTACTAATTGTTCCCATTGCCCCCACTGCCGATTCTGTTAATTCAGGCAATTTTTTGCCTTTTTCCAGTACACGAATCAAACAAGATGCCTGATTTTCAAAATTGTACTTTATGCCAATAACCTCCCGGTTTTGTGAAATTATACCTGATTTTCTTTCAAAAAACCAGTCTGATGTTGACCCGCCATGCCGTTTTTTAACGATAATTCGCGGAATTCGGGATAAATCTTCGACAATATGATGCAAAATAAGCAGTTGTATATCCACGTTCAGGTCGGCCCAGTCAATCATTCGACCCAAATTTTTCGATTTATTCGAAGGAGAATCTGACAGGTAATGTGTTTTTTTTCTCGCGATTTCTTCGAGGATTTCCGCCTCAGAAGGCGCGGATAATTGCATGGCCTGATATTGCTCTTTCACCTTGCAGAAATATTCCTGCCGGATTCGCTCCCACTGTTCGTCGGTCAACCATTCAAAAGGTATCAACAAATAATCGTACAAATGATCCAGATTCAAACCCTGCTCAGTAAAATCAGAAGTTACACGCTCAATATTACGACCAAAAACAAACCTGTCAGCCAACCACGGTTCGTGAAAAACATAACCAAACCCCTCCTGAATCGAAGTGGTAACCACAGCCTCACTCAAAGCCAACAAGTCAATCAAACTGTAAGAAATAACCTTCGCCTTTTCAATGTGGCGTTGATGGCCACCGGCCAACAACTGTAAGCCAAAACCAATGACAACCGGTAAATGATTTTCCTTAACGAACCGCTCTATCGCACAACTATAAGCAATATCGGCTGAACTGTTGGCAGGCAAAGTAACCAATAACTGATACTCATCGTGTTTGTAGTTCAACATCAACATCAAAAGAACAGATTCAACTATATTTTTACGGCGGATAGCCTTGACAGGAGCCAAAAGTATTTTTCGGTCCGGCTCAAAACGGAAACCATTCTCCCGGGCATAAAGCGAAAGGCGACTCTTAATGTCAGCAGCAAAATCAATGGGCGCAAGGTCCAATTGCCGCACCTCCCGGCGAGACATCGCAGTCAACCCCTTAGCAGTAAAGACGTCCACCGACACAGCGTTCGGTAAAATCGAAACAGAATCCGACTCAATACCCATCTCCACCAAAATTTTCCTGTCCGCGGAATTAATACACACCCATCGAACCCGACGGCCTGTCGGATACATCATCTCCACAGCAAGTTGCGGATCAGATCGACCCGAACAATCACGCAGCGACTGCCAACATAAAGGCCGATTGTCCTCGGCAAAATCGTGCACCTGATAAAGAACCGAGGCGGGCAGGTTATCACGCTCAAGCCGTTCAATTAACAGCTTCAAAGCCAAAGTCAAATAAGGGTTTTTTCCGAGATTGCCGTTGTGAACGTGCAAAACATAAGGATTATCGAAATCAGAACGCTCCAGTTCCATAAACCGCAAAAGCTGCTCGCTCAAACAACGAGCTTGCTCGAACAAGGCATCGCGATCGGAAGCGGGCTGGTCATTATAAGCCAGCTCCGCTATTTCAATTCGGCTGAGCCGCAGCCGGGCAGGACCATCGCTCTTGGCATATTCGAGCAACTCTTCAGCAAGACTATCGCCCGCAGCATGGCGGGCATCACTGGAGATCAAATCAATTTCCAGGGTTTCATAGCCTCCATGAGCAATTAACGCACGCAAGGCGTTGGCAATAACGGTACGCACGCCACTACGTAAAAAATGATAATGTAAAACTCCGATCCGCAATTGTTCTTTCCCATAAAAGAGTGATTCTGTTGAAAATTATATACCGTCAGTAGTATAGCATAGATAGCAAAGTTTTGCCAGTAAAGATTTAGACAAGTAAAAACGCAAAAAAGTTTAGCCACAAATGAACGCGAATTGGCACGAATAAATTGAACAGAAGATAGCGAAGAAAGAGAAGAAAAATTTGCCACAGAGAGCACCGAGAACACAGAGTAAGAGAAATAACAGACACGGATTAACACTGATAAACACTCCTGAATTTTAATCTGAAGTGCAACAAAACGCAAGTTGCAAAACCCATCGCGTTTAACGTCCGATAGAGTAAATATCAACAAAAACTCTAAATTAAAGGACGCAACGCAATGGGCTATCAACATCTTAGCATTGATGAA
>DAOVXR010000098.1 GCA_030636065.1 Sedimentisphaerales bacterium
ACGGAAGCGGCCCGGAAATATGGTGTGAAAACGCAGATGGGTAACCAGGGTCATTCCGGCAGAGGCGTACGCACAATCTGTGAATGGATATGGGACGGCGCAATCGGTGAGGTGCGTGAGGTGCATGCCTGGACCAATCGGCCAATCTGGCCGCAAGGAATAGATCGGCCAAAGGAAACACCGCCGGTACCAGATGGGTTAGACTGGGATATGTGGCTGGGACCTGCGCCGTATCGGCCTTATCATCGGGCATATATGCCGTTCAGATGGCGCGGCTGGTGGGACTTCGGCTGTGGGGCACTTGGCGATATGGCATGTCATATACTTGACCCGGTCGTTTGGGCGCTGAAACTGAAGTACCCCATCGCAGTGGAAGCCTGCGCAACAAAGGTCAATAAAGAAACATTCCCGCTCGGTTCAATCGTACGCTATGATTTCCCGGCGAGAGAAGGGATGCCGCCGGTAAAGGTGAACTGGTATGACGGCGGTATGAAGCCGGCCCGTCCGGAGGCGCTCGAGCCAAGTCGCAGTCTGGAGCAGGACAAGGGAGGCAATGTGCTGTTTGTCGGCAGCAAAGGCGTGTTGCGATGCGGAGCATACGGCAGCAGTCCAAGACTGATACCGGAATCAAGTATGAAAGCGTACAACAGGCCGCCAGAGACTCTGCCAAGGATCAAAGGCTCTCATGAGCAGAACTGGATCGACGCCTGTAAGGGTAAAGTCGATCAGGCCTGCTCGAACTTCGATTATTCCGGGCCGTTCACGGAGTTTGTGGTGATGGGTAATCTGGCATTTCGCTGTTTGGGCAAACGGCTGGAATGGGACGGCGAAAATATGAAATTTACCAACGATGACGAAGCAAACAAGTATGTCAATATGCCCTATCGTGAAGGCTGGAGCCTGTGAGCAATATAAAATATAAAATGTAAAATAAACAATTAAGGGAGCAAGAATATGGATAATTATAAGAATCTTGTAAAAATTAAGGGTATGGTTTCGCGACGGGAGTTTTTACGTGGAACCGCAGCGGCGATGGCTTTGACAATAGTCCCAGCCCATGTGTTGGGCAAAAACGCGCCGAGTAACAAATTGAATATCGCGGGTATCGGCGTTGGGGGACAAGGAGCGAATGATGTTAATAGAGTCGGCAGCGAAAACATCGTGGCCCTGTGCGATGTCGATTGGCGCCGGGCGGCAAAAACATTTGAGAAATTTCCCAAGGCCACGAAATATTGGGATTACCGCAAAATGCTGGAAAAAGAACGAGGCATTGACGCGGTAGTCATCGGCACACCGGACCATCTGCACGCTCCGCAGGCAATTATGGCGATGAAGATGGGCAAACATGTCTATGTCGAGAAGCCGATGGCCCATACGATCTATGAGTGCCGTAAGATGACAGAAATAGCCAAAGAGATGAAAGTAGTTACTCAGATGGGCAACCAGGGACATGCGGGTGAAGGTCTCCGGCTGGCTTATGAGTTCATTCACGCTAATGCTATCGGAACAGTACGCGAAGTGCATAGCTGGTCGAATCGGCCTACCTGGCCGCAGGGGATAGGTCGGCCCAAGGATACACCGAAGGTGCCCGATACACTGGACTGGGACCTGTGGCTTGGGCCTGCGCCGTATCGGCCTTATCATCGGGCTTATGTGCCGTTCAAATGGCGCGGCTGGTGGGACTTCGGCTGCGGAGCGATGGGCGATATGGCGGTTCATAATATGGACCCCGCCTTTTTCTGTTTAGGTCTGGGGGCTCCTTACGCGGCAGAAGCTGAAACCAGCCCGATTAACAATGAGACGTTCCCCGATTGGCAGATTATTAAATATTACTTTGCCGCAAATGACAAATCCCCGGCAATCACGTCAACATGGTATGACGGCGGCAAGAAACCGCCGCGTCCGGAAGAGATGACGGAAGTGCAATGGAAGAAATACTCGAACGGTATCCTGTTTGTCGGAGATAAAGGTAAGATGTTAAGCGGCAGTCACGCCGGTACGCCGCTGCTGCTGCCGTTTTCGCGGATGAAAGATTACAAGCGTCCGCCCAAAACATTAAAGCGATCCATCGGCCATCACAAAGAATGGGCGCAGGCCTGCAAAGATGGCAAGCCCGAAGACGCATTGGCGGGCTTCGCGTATTCCGGTCCGTTCACCGAGTCTCTGCTGGTGGGCAACCTCGCAGTGCGGTTAGGCAAAAGAATCGAATGGGACGCCAAAAACTTAAAGGCGACAAACGCGCCTGAAGCTGACATATTGATTAACAAAAAATACCGTGCGGGCTTCGGGATATAAGACCTATTGGATGTAGTGTATAAGTAAGAATTAGCTGAAGTGAGGGCCGGTTACAACCGATAACATACTGTTACAGATCAGTCTCGTAGGATGGGCTTTAGCCCATGCTGAACAGTTGTTACAGCTAACTCAAATATAGGTATTCCAATAATGTTAAGACGGAAAACATGCCCCTTTTTGACGCTGGCGTTATTTCTATTGATTTTCATATTATCGGTACATGCCGGCGCGGACGAACTGCGTTGCGGCCCGGGCCGGCCGTACAGCAGTATTCAGGCGGCTATCGATGACGCGGACGCTTGTGATGTTATTATTGCTGAGCCGGGGACGTATCTGGAAAATATTGATTTTCTCGGCAAGGCGATAACCGTCAGATCGACCGACCCCTGCGACCCATGCGTGGTGGCTGCCACCATTATTGACGGCGGTGATCCGGACGATCCCAACAATGCGTCAGTGGTTACTTTCAAATCGGGTGAGGGCAATAATTCGATTTTGACGGGCTTTACTATCGTCAACGGTACCGGTTCATGGCTGATTATATCATGGGAATTCGAGGGACAACGATGGAACCGATGCGGCGGCGGGGTGGTTTGCTACAACATGTCCGAACCGACGATTAGCGGCAATGTCTTTCGGGACAATATAGCCGGCCAGGGCGGCGGAGTGTATGTTTATGGTAACCCGGTTGATCCGGACGATCCGAGTAATCCGCCGATTCACTTGGCTCCGATTATCCAAAACAACATATTCGAAGATAACAACGCGGTTGTGGCACATGGTTTTGTACCGCCTGACACGAACTATCCCTGTAACGATCACGGTGACGGCGGCGCGATTGTCGGCTTTCAGGGCGTTGACGCGATAATCGTCGATAATAAAATTCGTAATAACCACGCGAATTATTACGGCGGCGGCCTGCACCTGCGACAGTGGTCTGATGGAATTATCGAGAACAACCTTATTGAGGGTAACAATTCCGCATTGGGAGCCGGTGTTCATCTGACGTATAATGCAGACCCCCTGGTTCGATATAATGTTATCCAGCACAATATGAGTGGCAATGGCGGTGGCGGACTTTATATAATATGGCAGTCAGATCCGGTTGTTGAAAGAAATTTGATATGTTACAATACGGCTGCTCATTCCACAGGAATAGCTGTTTATTCCTCCTGTAATCCGATTATACGCAACAATCTTATCGTTAGAAACAACGGTTCTGGTGTGGGCATAAACGGCGCGACGGCACCACTGATAATCGGACATAATACGATAAGCGATAATTCTGGAGCAGGTCTTGTTTTTGAGTCGAACTCTCAGCCGATTGTAGAGCATAATATCATTACCGGTAACGGGGATGGTCAAAGTAACGGCTACGGTATATATGCGCCTTCCGGCAGCTCGCCTACTGTCAGGTTTAACGATGTCTGGGGCAATAGCGCCGGCGATTACGGTCCGGGTTTGCCGGACCAAACCGGTATAAACGGTAATATTTCTGTCTATCCGAGTTTTATTGATCCTGATAACAACGACTACCATCTGAATTATAACAGCGGTTGTATTGGTGCGGGGGACCCGAATTTCATCGAAAATGAGATGACCGACTATGACGGTGAAGCCAGGAAAATGGGCCAATACGTTGAAATTGGCGCCGACGAGGCCTGGCCTGTATGGAATATAACCAGCGGCCAAGGCTATCTCGCTATTCAGGAGGCCATAGACGGTGCCGGCCACCATGATGAAATAAAAGTAACACCGGGTCGGTACATGGAGAATATTCGCTTCAACGGCAAGGTCGTCTCACTGGAAAGCGTCGATCCTGATAACTGGGATATGGTTGAGAAGACCATCATTGATGGTGGTCAGTTGGATTCGACGGTTACATTTTATGATGGGGAAGATCCCAATACTACGTTGGCGGGCTTTACCATCACCGGTGGCAATGGGGTCTCTTACGGGGGCGGCGTACTTGTTGGTCGAGGCGCCACCCCTGTGATTCGAAGAAATATGATTCGCGACAACTACTCCGGCGCTAAAGGGGGCGGCCTCTATTACCATACTACAATGGAAATGACGGTGTTGGAGGACAATATTATTTCAAACAACGTATCCGGCCGTGGGGGCGGCGGTGTATATTGTGATACGAGCTCTTCGGTGCTGATTGTGAACAATGTCATCTCACAAAATTACGCGGTCTCGAACGGCGGAGGGATATATGTTTTCGATAAACGGGAATATCCGTCAAATTATTTATTAGGAAATCTAATCATCGGCAATGAAGCGGGATTAGTGGACGGGGGAGTTGGCTGCTTAGACTCCGTATGCACATTGGTGAACAACTCGATTGTCGGCAATAAAGCTCCGTATAGAGCGGGCATCGGCACTTCTGACTTTAGCGAGCATATCTTTGCCAATAATTTGATAGCTCATAATGTCCAGGGGGGTGGAATTTCCTTTCTGGGGGATCCGAACAGTTCTACAATAACGTTTGTTCATAACAATGTTTATAATAACGAGCCTAATGATTATTTCGGGGGAGCGGATTGGACCGGAATAAACGGCAATATAAGCGTTGATCCCTATCTTGTCGATGAGGGATATTGGTCCGACGCAGGTACTCCATCTGATCCGAATGACGACATTTATATCCCCGGCAATTATCATCTTTTGCCGGATTCGCCTTGTGTTGACGCGGGGGATGCTAATTCAGTATCGGCAGCGCTGATTTGGGATATGGACCACGAAGAAAGGCTTTTTGGTGCGTCTGTTGATATAGGGTCAGATGAAGTAATCACGAAACTTTCGGATTTCGATACCGACGGTATTGTGGATTTTCGGGACTTGGCGGTTTTGGCCGATGAGTGGCTGAGTGAGAGCGATAATCTTCGTAGCGACCTGTATGAGGATGGTTTTATCGACCTTAAGGATTTTGCCCTTCTGACTGATGATTGGCTTTGGACGGGCGGCTGGTACGATTAATCACCGGTGTCAGGTTCAAAAGAAATTTCCGTAAGTATCAAAAATATTATTGACATAGCTGACTTCCATTATTAGATTGGCTGAGGATTCTATACCTGAAGACTTTTTTTAGGAGAGTAAAAATGAAGTACACAAAGTTGTTATTGGTTGGCATTGGTGTTTTGTTGTTCACCGGCTGCGTGGCCGAAAAAAGGCTGACACTCTGTCAGGCGGACAATGAAGCGCTGACCCAAAAAGTTGCCGACAAGAAGGCAGAGATGATCAAGATGGAAGAAATAACGAAGGATATTATGGAGAGCGCGCTCGACGAGATCAAAAAAGTAAAGGAACAATTGAAACAGGCCAAAGCGGCATTGGCAAAGATTCGTAAAGAACTGTCTGTCGTTCGGGAAGCACGTAAAAAAGATCGTGTCAGGATGGACAAAGCTCTTGAAGACATAATGAGCAAAATCGCTGAAGCCGGAAAGAAAATGAAAACGTATGAGAATAAGGTCGGAACACTAAAGAAAGAACTGGCCGCCGCCAATAAGAAGCTGAAAGACGCCGAATCCAAAGCCGCGAAACTAACCGGGGAAAACCGCGATCTCAAAGCGAAAATCGCCGCCCCCCCAAAATAACCGTGGGCTAATTTAATATTTTTGATTCTCATCCAAAAAAGTTGGTGATTTTACCAGGGTTTTGTACACAAAACCTTGGAGTTTAACGCTACCTGCCTTCGCAGGTACAAGTTTATGGCCTCCGGCATGTTCCGGCATAGCCCACCATCTATATTGCGGAAGATGAGATAAATTGTGCCACGGCCATCTTGGCCGTGTTTTATTGCCGGAGAAACACGCTTCCCGCAACGGCAGAGCGCATCCGCCGTGATCGCCGTAAAGGCCACGTTTCGATTTACCCTTGAATTTGTCCGAGACGTGCAGCGGTACATGCGGCATGGTATGCGCCAGATATAGAAAGAACGGCTGTTCCTTATTCTTATCGATAAATTTCACCGCCCGCTCGGTGTACCATGTGGTCGATTGTGTTTGATCCGGATTGTACTCGATGATTTTATTGCCTTCGATCAGCGGCAGCGGCGGGTATTTGCCTGTTTCAACCGGATGATAGGGCCACATATCACTCGAATAGGGCAGCCCGAAATCACCACAGCAACTATGCCGGTTACTCCTAATACATAATTCGCCACACCGCTTGGTTTTATAGCTATGACATTATTATCCCTGTCTATTTCACTGACGTTGCCCCAGCTATAGACAACCAGATTATGTTTCTGCAACTCGATATTAGCCTGACAGACTTTATTTTTCAATTCTTCATACATCAGTATTCCCTATTTACGGCTTTTGATGTCTCGCCTTTC
>DAOVXR010000024.1 GCA_030636065.1 Sedimentisphaerales bacterium
AACCCCTGAAGGTCAGCAAAATACTTGCAAAAAATGAAAACAGCAACTATAAATCATCATATTGGGTGGCCGGTTTTGAGGCGCCCTCAACTGGCCGATTTTCAAGCGCCCCGTGACAGCGATCTTATTCGTCATTCTGATTTCTTAATTCGTCATTCTCTCTGTAGGATTGGCTTCAGCCCAGTCCGACAATATATAGTTGAACCGGCAGTGTTAAATTACCGATAATATTAGCAGTGTTGACAATGACTGCTTCGGTGATTAGCGACCGATAATATCCTTAGCTGGAGTATAGTAAAGGCATCGGCCGGGAGAATGATTATGCCGGGAACTACCGAATTTCAGACGGAAATGAATGTGTATAACATTTCTTCGGAAAATCTGGACGAAATGTTGGAAAAGGAGTGGCTGCTTACTAACGACCGTGGCAGTTATGCCGCCGGGACTGTACTTGGCTGTAACACTCGCCGGTATCACGCTTTGCTGGTCGCTTCTTTGTTGCCGCCTGTCGAGCGTATAGTAACCTTGTCGAATTTATTGGAGACGGTTCATCATCAGGGTCGAACTTACGAGCTTTCCAATTTCGAGTTTTCTGACAGGCTGCATCCCCAGGGTTATCGTTCATTCCGACAGTTTCGTCAGGATACTGGCGTGCATTTCCGATACGAGTTGGACGATCTTGTAGTGGAGAAATCTATTTATTTGGCCCACGATCAGGACCTGCTGGTCATCACGTATGATTTCTCCGGTTCTGTCGAAGGGGGGCGATTTTCCATAATGCCGTTGATAGCCTTGCGGGACTTTCATTCTTTGCAGTCGTCCTCGGCTTCGTTGAGTATGGATCAGACTGACGATGTATATACTGCCCACGTACTCGACCCGCAGGGGCCTGCCGTCCATTTCCACTGTCCCGGCGCCACTTTTGAGGGGGGCGCCGACTGGTGGTACGCCATGCGCTATCGTAAGGAGGCCGCTCGCGGCCAACACGATTATGAAGATGTCTGGGCCGCCGGTTCATTTAAAGCTGACTTTGTTTGTCCTGCCCGTGTTACGCTTGTCGTTCAGGCCACCGCTGGGCTTCAGCGTCCCGGCCCATTGGACATCGATGTGGACGAACTGATTGATTCACTTCACAGCCGTCGAGAGAAATTATATACATGGGCCGATGTCCGTGACGAACACGATAAAAAGTTGGCTAAAGCTGCCGATCAGTTTATTGTTCGCCGCCGGATCAGTGATTCTCAAATTTCAACCAGTATCCTTGCCGGGTATCATTGGTTTGCGGATTGGGGTCGTGACACCTTTATTTCGCTGCCGGGATTACTGTTGGAAACCGGACGGTTTAGTGAGGCCAGGGAAGTGCTCGCTACTTTTGGCTCGGTATTGAACGATGGGATGATCCCTAATTGTTTCGACGATTACGGTGGCCAGCCTTATTACAACAGTGTGGACGCCTCGCTTTGGTACGTCATGGCGGCCTACCGCTATTTGCTTGTTACCGAGGATGAGCAGACTTTCAATCAGCATTTCCGACCTGTTGTGGAGCAAATCATCGAGGCATATCGGGACGGAACCAGGTTTAATATTCATGCTGACGGGGACGGCCTGATTGTCTCCGGCGATGCCGAAACACAATTGACCTGGATGGACGCCCGCTGTAATAATGTTTCTTTTACTCCGCGATATGGCAAGCCTGTTGAGGTCAATGCTCTTTGGGTTAATGCTTTGCACATTCTTGCCAAGACCGCGTCCGACAAGGTTCGACGCCGCCACTGGCTCGATCAGGCTCAGTTAGCCGAGAAAAGTTTCCGTAAGTTGTTTTGGAATACCGATCAGGGTTGCCTTTATGATTGTATTATGCCGGACGGATCGCCGGATGCTTCTGTTCGTCCGAACCAGATTTTTGCCGTTTCGCTGCCGTTTCCGTGTCTTGATTCCGAACAACAGCTTTCTGTTGTGCGCACTGTTCGGGAGCACCTGCTCACCCCTTATGGCCTGCGTAGCCTCAGTCCACAGGACAGTCGCTACTGTGGGCGCTATCAGGGCGATCAATACAGCCGCGATTCCGCTTATCATCAGGGTACTGTTTGGGGCTTTTTGATGGGGCCTTTTATCGAGGCTTTTTTGAAGGTTAATCGGTTCTCGCCCGAATCTACGCGGCAGGCGCATGATATGATTACTCCATTATTGGATCATCTCGACAATGATGCTTGTCTTGGCAGCGTCTCTGAAATATTCGACGGCGACCCACCCCATCAACCACGTGGCTGTATTGCCCAGGCCTGGAGTGTCGCCGAACTTCTCCGCGTCAAAAAGCTACTCATACAATCCTGAAAAATGTGTGTTGTGGTCGTGCCTATGCTTAAGCATGGTATTCCAATTGGGTGCCACATTTCTGTATTTCAGAGAGGTGCTTCTGTCTTTTTCTTCTCTTCTTATTTCTTAATTTCTTCTTATTCGACGTTGAACGTTGAATGTTGGACGTTCAACTCTTCCCCCATCTCTTCTCTCTTTCTCACCACTCACCACCCACCACTCACAACTCTCCTAATCCGCATAGTCTGAACAGCTTTATGGTCCGATTAGACGGTCTGTATCGTAAGCTGACGAAGATATTCCGACTGCGCCGATTATGGTGATAAAAAACCACGTTTTCAATATAGATATAGCCTTTTTAAGCTAAATCTCATCTCTTTGTCCGTCGATATTCACAGCGGGGCAAGGATGGAAACCGATTAGGCACGGGTTAAGAAAGGTTGGTGAGAGATGAGTTATTTATTGGAATTATTAGGCAAGGGTCTTGAACAGCCGTCGCTGATGGGCCTTGTTTTGCCGTTCACGAATCCGCTCAGTCCGGAAGAGATAAAAATGTTGGAGGAGTTTGTCGGCAGGGACCCTGCTCATGCCGCGAACAAATTGCGACTGGGCATCCATTATGCGCAAAGCGGAGCCGATGAGCGGGCCGCTGCTATGTTCCGTGAGATGTTGGAGGCAAATCCGGAATATCACGAAGCCCGGCTTGCCTGGGCGGCCATGAATGCCGGAGCCGGCGAACTGAATCAGGCTATTGATCAATTGGAGCAGGCTTATCGCCGGGGTGAAAGAGCCTCGCGAGAGGGCCGAATTCTGTTTGCGTTGGGTTTTTGCTACGAACAGCAGGGTAACACTGAACAGGCCTTGAAATTTTATCACGAAGGCTGCTCCTGCAAGCCCTATTTACGTAAGGCTCGACAACGGTTGGCAGCTATTTATCTCGTTAAAAGGGATTATGACAAGACCATTGACCAATGCCGCCTTCTGCAGGAACAGCATCCTGAGGATGTGTGGAACTATCTGATTTTGGGCAATCTCTATCTTCATACGGGTGATTTCGGTCAGGCCGAGAGTTGTTTTGGCCGGGCCTTGACGATAGAGCCGGACAATTTCGAGTTATCTGATGAACAGACTGAGGCTTTGGCTGAATCCGGACAAATTGACGGCGCTATTGCTCGTTTGCGGCAGATTATCGAACAGCAGGGTGATTTCCCGGACTCTTATGTACGCCTTGCGGACCTTTACAGTCGGCTTGGCGAAGACCAGCAGGCCGTCAACCATTATCAGAGAGCTTTGGAGATTCATCCGTGTTATTTGGAGGCTGCCGTCAAACTTGGTACTCAGCACTTGCGTATGGGCCGTTATAACGAGGCCGCCGGCAGATTCAATCTTGCGGTCGAGATTAACGATCAGCTTATTGGCGCCTATGTCGGTCTTTCTTTGGCTCAGACGTACCAGGACAAAGCTGCCCAGGCGCAGGAAACGCTTGAATTGGCTGCTGCGTTACAGCCGAACACTAATTTGCTTTTTATGGAAATGAACCGATTGCAGCTCAAGGCTGCGCAATCGCAGAAAGATGTTCGGAAATACCTCGATTGGGACGATTCTGACCAGGCTGACATAGCTGACAAGGATGATATGCTGGAAATTCAGATGCAGCGTTACCGCCGAAAAATAGAGGAAAATCCTAATCAGGCGGAACTGTTTTATCATTATGGGCTGTTGTTATGGAGCACTGGCGATCTTGACCGAACCATCGATAATTTTCAGAGGGCTTTGGTGATCAATCCTTCTTTTTTCAGGGCCAAAATCAAACTGTCTTTGGCTCTGCGGGAGGCGAATCGCCGACCGGAGGCTGATGAACCACTTCGCCAGGCTTTTGAGCTGGAGCAGGAATATATCGATTTGCATTATCATCTTGGACTGATGTATTGTGACAAGATAAAATTTGCTTTGGCCGTGGAGCATTTTCAGGACGCGCTGAAAAGTGATGGGCAGGAGGCTAACGTCCAGTCGAATCTTTCGCTCGCCCTTCAGAACATGGGCTTGATCGATCGTGCCGCGGCCGCCTGGCAGACTGTTTGCGAACTCGAACCGCAAAGTTCACTTGCCTTCCAGGCCCAGCGTTCTTTCACAACTCTGAAAGAACACATGCTATAGGCCTGATTACTATCATTTAGCCCCCGGTTTTATACCGCGGGTTCTTTACCAGCCCCCGATGTAAAATCGGGGGACTCTTCTGTAGGGCGGGTCGTGCCCGCTATTTTCTTGTTCTGGTTTCTTAATTCCTCATTTTCTTGTAGGGTGGGGTCTTACCCCACGCGATTTTCTGTCATTCCTGCGGAGGCAGGAATCCAGTAGGGTGCGATATATCGCACCGTTTTTCGACGTGTGGCAGCTTTTGTCTTCGGGGCGACTTTTTATTATTCGTCATTGATTCCTTCTGTCTTCTGTCTTCTGATTTCTTCATTTCTTCTTATTCGACGTTGAATGTTGAATGTTCGACGTTCAACTCTTCTTCTCTTCCCTCTTTCTCACCACTCACCACTCACAACTCATTTTCTTACCAAACAGGTACAAAAACAGCAAAATGTCCAATTTAGTTAATGGAAATGTCGATATAGGTGCTATAATTTCATCAAGATGATGTAGTGATTGTGGACTAAGGTTTTTTTGTTATACATAGGGTAATGAATATGGCGAATTGCAAAACGGTACTTTTTTTGGTGTTGATTTTGATATTGCCTTTCTCTGGCGCTCCTGGCCAGGACCAGTCCGATAACTATCCGAACGATTCTCTGCATTTATATGCCATGGCCCGTGATTTATGGTCGCCGGTCGAGCTTCAGTCCCTCAATTATGCGTCTATGGCGTCTGATTCCCCTCTGATCGAGCATCGTCTCAGGCTGGCATGTCTGCTGCTCGAGGCGGCTGTGGCTATGGACGGAGCGAATACCGCGGCTTGGCGGGACCTTTTGGACCTATATATCTCCGAGCCTGTCAACGACCCTGGCCGGACCATGGACGCTCTTATACGGTACAGTTTAACTGAGACCAGGGATCACGGTCCGGTGGACGCCTGGCTCAGGTACCGGCTTGACGGCTTTAGTGAGCGTAAAACCCGCGAGTTTTTTCTTCAGCAGTCATACAGTCAGTTGGCCAATTATCCCGTTGTCCAGGCTGAGATACTTGTTGAATTGGGTATTTTGGCTTTGGAGAAGGGCGATACCGATACTGCCCGTGACAATTTCGGCAATGCGTTTTCTCTCTCGAAATATAATTTTAGCGCTCTTGCTTTGTGGCTGGAGTTGCCCCCGGCGATTCCCACGTCTTTGCCTGATGCCTCGGTTCAACAGATTGAAGAGCAGCAACAGCGGAGTGAAATGGTGCGCTTGCTCCATACGGTGCTTCGATGGCGGACGCGGCTTTTGACCAACCCTTACGATTTACAGGCAGTGCTTGAGTTGATTGCTGTGCTTGAAAATAATGGCGGGGACAGGCTCACTCAGCAATATTACAACCATGCTTTGCGTTTGATAGGGCTTATGCCCCGACAGTCCGGTTTGGAGGAGGAGCTACGGCTCAAGCAGCTTGTCGGCGCTTATAAGAGCGGACAATACCATTTATGCCTGAAAGTCGCTGCTGAAGCACTGAAAAAACAACCTGACGACTTGTTGCTCGATGGTATCAGGGCATTAGCCCTGAAAGAGATAGGCATGATTGAAGAGGCGGAAAAAGTCCTTTCGCGGATAGCTGAAAAAGCTGTTGGAGAAATTGAGGTATCCGGCAGGGATTTACAGACGGAATTGGCGTGGTTTTTCTGTTTTATCAAGCCTGATCCTGCCCGCTCTCTCGAATATGCCCGGCAGACTTATCAGAACCGCAAGGATGACCCATGGGTTTTGAACACTCTGGCCTATGCCTGTGCGCTTAATGACCATTGGAACCGTGTTGAGGAGTTGCTTAAAAAAACCGACCCTAACGACCCTGTTGCTGCTTTGGCATGGTCTAAGCTATATTTGGCCCGCGATGACAAAGACGCCGCTTTGCAAAGCCTCCGGACTGTCAGTATCAACCGGGCAGGCATCCTCGCAACGGCTATTGAGCGAGAGTTGCAGCGGATTGAACTGAAAATCGCCGAGACTGAACCAAAACCCGACGCCGGACAGGCCACCGCCCAGCCCACAGCGGACACTACGTCCCCTGCGTCCCAGGCATTGGATTATATTGAACTAACGTTAAAATCTGAGTTTGAGGGCAGTGATTTGCTGCTTCCTGAGAAGCCGCAGGATTATATTCAATGTCGGCTTCGTTTGAAAAATGATGTTTTCAGTTATGCTGATCCTCTCTCGGCAAAAATATATCTGACTAATGTCAGCGATACGACTCTTGTGTTGGGGCCGAAAAGTTTTCTTGATCCTCATATTTTTATTGCTGCCGAGGTTACGCCCGGCAGGCACAGGACCGCCGCCCGATCTGCCCGGTCGGATTCTCCGAATCTGATACCTTTGGCCCATCGTTATATGAACCGGAATATGGTTTTGCTCCCTGGCGAATCCGGTTTTGTTACTGAAACGCTTAATATTGGTCCTTTGCGTGAAATTCTCCGGAAGCACCCTCAGCAATCGTTTCGGATTAGTTTTCGCGTCTTTTTGGACCCGATTGTTAATGAGAAGGGCGACATAGTTGGCAGAATCCCTGAAATTCAGCCCAAGCCGGTAACTGTTACCCGCAGGGCATACATCCCCACGTTCGAGCGTCTCAAGGCCCAGCAGAACTTCCTTCGCGAGGGTACTCCCAGCCAGCGAATTCGTGCCACGCGTTTGCTTGCCGGTTTGTTGCTTGAAGCTGAATTAGCCAAAAAGGGAGATACTTTTGCTTATCGACCTCGCCGGCTCAACACTCGGGCTATTCGCGACATGATAATTGACAACCTTGATCACGCTGATTACCGCGTTCAGGCCTGGAGTGCTTATGCGCTTGGCGGACTGGAACTCGACGCTTCGGATCCCACGCTCGAAAAACTGGGCCGAATGTTCAGCCATCCTCAGTGGTTCGTTCGTTTTATGACGGCCTATGCGCTTTCGCCCAGGGTTGATCTGACGGAGTATTTACGTTGGGCTGCTTTTGACAAAAATGACATTGTCAAGCGTCAGGCTCTTTTTCTACAGAATAGCAAGTGGGAGGTCATTGATGTCCCGCTGGAAATCCCCGAAGACGAAGAAGACCTTTCCGAATCCGACACATCTGTAGGGCAGGCCGCGCCCGCCATTTGAAATTGCTTGCGTTGGGTGGCATGTCTTACGCGCAGCTTATGCGAAGCATAAGCAAGATTAAGCATGGTATTCCAGTTGAGTGGCACCTTTCAGAGGTGTGTTCTTGTACGGCCTTCGACGGGTGGCAGCGTCTGATGTACTCATCAAGAGACAGGCGATGGCGACTTTCCATTACTTTCGTTATTGGTTATTCTTTATTGGCTTTTTCTCTTTTCTCTCACCACCCACAACTCACCACTCACAACTTATTCTTTTGATTCCTCATTTTGGTTTCATAATTCGTAATAGTTCTTGTAGGGGTGGTTTTTCGGCTAAAAACAGGGATAAAAACAAGATAGCCGAGGCGGGACTCGAACCCGCACCCTCTTGCGAGGAGGGGATTTTAAGTCCCCAGCGTCTGCCAATTCCGCCACTCGGCCAAGGCAAATCATTATAACGCATTTTTTTCGTAATGCAAGCCCTAACGATAAGGATCGGAAATTGTGCGGAGGAACTGACTAATCATAAGCAAGACGGGTTTAAAAAAACGCGGGGCCCCGGTCTGTAGGAGGCAGCCAGACCAGGGCCCCAATCCAGGGCAAAATAAACAACTTTTCAACACCCCGCATCAATTTTCAGGGTGATTTGTTTCTGTTCGCCATATTGATTGCTTACATGTTTATAATATGATGTATGGTTGGAAAAGGCAACCCGAGAACCCTTTTTTTTCAGTTGTGTGATTGGGATATATAAGAAGACATGACGAATATATCAATTGTAACGATTATATACTTCGAGATGGACGGTTTGATGTGCAAGTAGCAAGTAGGGTGCGATGTATCGCACCGTTTGATATAGCCCCTGTTGTTACAAGCGGGGGGGGGGCTTCTGTAGGGCGGGCCATGCCCGCCATTTGAGTCTTGTAGGGTGGGGGTTTTACTCCACGCGGTTTTCTATTCTGTTCTAATTCTTTTCTTAAATCATTAAATCTGAAATTCTTCTTCACTTAGCCAACGGCGATTCGGTTTTTTTATCCTTTTTTTGTTCAGGTTCTTCTGGTGGATTCGGCGACCCCTCGAAGTGAAGGTGCTCATCCTTGATCGTTACCTTTATTGTGTTGACATCTTTGTAATTACCGCGAAGGATGTCTTCACTGAGCGGGTCTTCGATATTGCGTTCGATGGCTCGTCGTAGCGGCCTGGCGCCGAACTCGATGTCGTATCCTTTTTCGATGAGGAATTGTTTTGCTTCCTCGGACAATTCGAGATGGAGATTTTGTTCTGCCAGTCTTTCGAAGACCTTTTTCAATTCGTAATCGACTATGGTTTCCAGATCGACACGGGTAAGAGATTTGAACACAATCAGGTCATCGAGTCGGTTGAGGAATTCGGGACGGAAGTAGCGATCTACTTCTTTTTGGAGCAGGTCCTTCATTTTTTCATAATTAGCTTCTTCGGTTCGTTTCCCGAACCCGAAGCCTGCCTGGTTCTTGATCATTTCCGCGCCGATATTACTGGTCATAATCAGGATCGTATTGCGAAAATCCACATTTCTGCCGAAGCTGTCGGTCAGACGGCCTTCTTCCATAATCTGCAGGAGCATATTAAAGACATCGGTATGTGCCTTTTCGATTTCGTCCAGTAGCACTACGGAATAGGGTCTTCGCCTGATGCGTTCGGTCAGTTGGCCGCCTTCTTCGTAGCCGACGTATCCCGGCGGAGCGCCGACTAATCGCGAGACATTATGTTTTTCCATATATTCGCTCATGTCAAGCTGTACCAGGGCCTCTTCGTTGCCGAACATAAATTCCGCCAGCGCCCTTGCCAGAAGGGTTTTTCCTACGCCTGACGGGCCGATGAAGATGAAACTGCCCATCGGTCGGTTGGGGTCTTTCAGTCCGCTGCGGGAGCGCCTCACGCACTTGGCGACAATGTTTATAGCTTCGTCCTGACTGACGACTCGTTTGTGAAGTTCGGATTCGAGTTCTAACAACCGAGTGGCTTCTTCTTTTTCCAGCCGCGTCAGAGGCACACCAGTCATATTACTGACCACTTCGGCTATAACCTCTTCATCTACCACGCCGCCGACTTCGCTGTTTTTTTCACGCCACTTTTGCTGCATTTCATTTTTCTTTTGCAGTACTCTTTGGGCCTCGTCGCGCAGATCGGCTGCCCGTTCGTAGTCGGCGTTTTTGACTGCTTCGTCTTTTTCTCCTTGTAGTCGTTCCACCTGCAGTTCCATTTCGGTCAGGTCCGGCGGTTTGGTCAGACATTTAAGCCTTATACGCGCCCCGGACTCGTCGATAACATCGATAGCCTTATCGGGCAGACAGCGTCCGCTGATATATCGGCTGGACAATTCAACTGCCGCTTTCAGTGCCTCATCGGTGATACGGACTCGATGGTGGGCTTCGTAGCGATCCCGCAGTCCCTTGAGGATTTCCAGGGCTTCTTGTTTGTTGGGTGGGTTCACTATTATATTTTGGAATCTACGTTCGAGCGCGCTGTCTTTTTCGATATATTTGCGATATTCGTCGAGCGTGGTCGCCCCGATACATTGTATTTCACCGCGGGACAGGGCTGGTTTAAGGACATTCGACGCGTCTATGGCCCCTTCGGCGCCGCCGGCTCCGACGAGGGTATGCAATTCGTCGATAAACAGGATTACATTTTTAGCGCGGCGTACTTCGTTCATAACAGCTTTGATTCGCTCTTCGAACTGCCCGCGATACTTGGTCCCGGCAACCATCATCGCCAGGTCCAGCACTACGATCCGTTGGCCGGACAGAAGATCGGGCACATCCCGATGAATAATCTTTTGCGCCAGTCCTTCGACGATAGCTGTTTTGCCGACCCCCGCTTCGCCTAACAGTACCGGGTTATTTTTGGTACGTCGGCATAGAATCTGGATGACCCGTTCGATCTCTTTGCTTCTGCCGATAACCGGGTCTAACTGGTCTTGGGTAGCCAGTTCTGTCAGGTCTCGCCCGAAGCTGTCTAAGGCCGGGGTTTTGCTTTTACCGCCTTTGGCACGTTCGGAGCGTGAGAGTCCGGGGACAGCCGTGCCGGAATCGGCATCCATTCCCGCCCCGAGCAGATTAAGAACTTCTTCGCGAACCTCTTCTAATTTTAGTCCCAGGCTCATCATAACCTGGGCAGCCACACCTTCGTTTTCCCGTAGAAGCCCCAGCAGCAGATGTTCTGTTCCGACGTAATTATGGTTTAGTGCGCGGGCTTCTTCGATAGCGTATTCGATGACTTTTTTGGCGCGGGGGGTCTGGGGCAGTTTGCCCATAGTAACCATATCCGGCCCGCTTTTGACGATCTTTTCTACTTCAAGACGCACCTTCCGCAAGTCCACTTCCAGATTCTTTAGCACGTTGGCGCCTACTCCGCTGCCTTCTTTGACCAGTCCGAGCAGGATATGCTCTGTCCCGATATATTCGTGGTTGAACCTCTGGGCCTCCTGGTTGGCCAAGGCCATCACTTTTCTCGCTCGATCTGTGAACCTCTCAAACATTCGTTTCTCCAGAAGGTAGGATGGGCTTTAGCCCATGCTGTCTTTCTATATTCGTAATTATTCAGCCGTGCGCAGTAAATGGATTTTCCCATTGACACCGGACTTCAGTCCGGTGCTGGAGGTCTCGCCGCCCGCTTCTTCCAACCGTTTCAACGGTTTTTTACATATCGCTGAATAGCTACCTATATTCTATACATATCCGTCCGGTTATTCAAGGGCCTCGACCTGGATTAAGGGTTATCGGATGGAGCCACAACCACCATATACCCTTGTTAATAAACAAGTTCAACGGCCCTATACCTTATCGGCGAAAAAATGATTCAGGTTTGCGGATAACGTACAAAAAGTGGATAAAATTATTTTACGGCAGCTTCTGGCAACACTAATAGGGTGGGTTTGTACCCGACGCATTTTTCTGTCCTAAAGTGGGAGGCACACTCCGTGTGGCGATCTTATTCGAGGTGGATGGCCCATCGGGCGGAATGCCCCACGCGGTTCTCTTTATTCGATGTTGAATGTTGAACGTTCGACGTTCGACGTTCGACGTTCATCTTTTCTTCATTTCTTCTCTTGTTTTCCATTCTCGTAGGGTGGGGGCCTACACTATGCGTCAACGGGTAAATTTTCTCATTAGCACCGGACTTCAGTCCGGTGTTGGAGGTCTTGCAGACCGTTTATTCAACCGTTTCAACGGTTCTCTTACGCCCTGAAAGGGCAGGATA
>DAOVXR010000092.1 GCA_030636065.1 Sedimentisphaerales bacterium
CAAGAACTTTCGCCAACTGCACGGCGACAGATGTTTTGGCGACGACCCCGCCATCGTTACCGGCCTCGGTCACATCGGCAGAGAAAAGGTTTTGATCGTCGGCCAGAACAAGGGCAGAGACACCCAGCAGAAAATCGAGTGCAATTTCGGCTGTCCCAATCCAGAGGGCTACCGCAAGGCACTGTTAAAAATGAAGCTGGCCGAAAAGTTCCAATTACCCGTTGTTTGCCTGATTGACACTCCCGGCGCCTATCCCGGTCTTGACGCCGAGGAACGCGGCCAGGCCCAGGCCATCGCCGTCAACCTTATGGAAATGTCGAGACTGCGCGTTCCTGTCGTGTGTGTCGTGATCGGTGAGGGCGGTTCCGGTGGAGCGCTGGGTATTGGCGTCTGCGACCGCTTTGCTATTATGCAATTCGCGTATTACTCGGTTATTTCTCCGGAAGGCTGCGCCGCCATTCTCTGGAAGAGCGGCGATGAGGCACCCAGGGCAGCCGAGGAACTGAAGCTCGTTAGCAAGAACCTGTTGAAAATGGGCGTGGTCGATCATATTATTCCCGAACCGCTCGGCGGCGCGCATCGTAATCCGCACGAAGCGGTCCACAACCTCGAGACACACCTGATAAAAACCATTCGCGAGCTGCGCCGTTATAAAATTGAAAATCTGCTTGAGAACCGTTACCGCAGGCTCCGCGGTATTGGCGAGTTCACCATAGCTGAAAAAAACACCACACGCACAGTACGAACCGCTGCTGCTGTTGAGACCCCCGCCAAACCAACCGCTCGCCGTAAAATCACCAAAACCTGACGCCTACTAAATAACAATATTATTTTTCGAAACGGAGCTTAATCATAATGGTTGATGAAGATAAAACTCAGGGCCGGGTACCACCTGATAATACTTCAAAGTGTTCAACGTGTTCGACTTGCTCTCGTGGGAGCGGTTCGTGGCGTTGGCTGTTCGTCGCGATGCTTGTCGTGGCTGCCGTTATAATATTCAATTCTCATGGCGAACCCGACACACCCGCTATCGTCTGGAACTCTGACTATCAGGCGGGCATCGACCAGGCAAAAAAACAGAACAAACCCGTCCTGATCGCCTTTCATGCCTCATGGTGTCCACCCTGCAAGGAAATGAAACGGGTTACCTATCATGATCGAGAAGTTATCCAGGCAGCCGACAACTTTATCCGAATTATGATCGATGTGGACAAACGGGGTGATGTTGTAAAAAAATACAAAATTGGTCCCATCCCTGCTTACGTCATTCTTGATTCCAACGGTACAGTTACTGACACCTTCGACAGTTATCGCCCACCCGATAAATTCATCGCCCGGCTCCGAGCCGCCCTGTAAAAACTCCGCCGGAAATGTAGGATGGGCTTCAGCCCATTTACCTTAATATTTCTCGCGGTATATACCAGCGTACCTTGTACAAACGGTGATCTTTGAAATGTATTGTTTTTTGAGCGTCGCCAAAACGTATTTTCTCACTCCACCAGTTTTCGGGAGTTGCCTGATGATAGACGATCTTTCCGGTTTCCGGATTTTCATCGATTGACTTGACTTTTTTCAATTTGCCGAGCTGTTTGTCCAAAGTGAATTTACCATCTGTTTTGTCGAAGCGATAAACATTAGTATTTGTCGTAACAAACAATAACCGTTCGTTACGACATGGGAATAAATCGTGGCCTCCATACGTAGGAAGTTTCCAGCGTTTTTTCACGACTAATTCAGTATTAAGATTTATATTTTCGACGTCAATTACAAGCAGTTCATCGTCCCCTAATGCCCACAATTCAGAAAGGTCCCTGTCCCAATAAACACCGTGCGCACCTTTCAACGGCATGCGTGAAAGAGGTTTTATGTCAACTCCGGATTTATTGCTGTCGAACACTAACAGTTCATCGCCACCAGTACTCGACGCGACAGCTATTCTTCCGCCCGGCAAAAAACAGGCACTATGGGCATTACGAGAATAAGTGTAGAAAAGACACCGCTTGTCCCTGATGGTAATTAACGCCACACCGCCCGATGAAGACGTTACTAAAATATTTTCTCCAAACGGCTTGCATTCATCCGTACTACGAAAGTGCGAATGGACGTCTTTTGGAATTTTAGGCGAATCCGAAGCACGCCAGGTCCACTTCTTTATGTCATTTGTATTTTTATCGTCAATATCGACAATAAAAACTTCTTCCGCCCCACAGCAGATGATATGATTATGCGTGAACATTCTTTTATCTTTTATTTCTTCCTGCATACGCATACATGAAACAGACAAAACAATGACTATTACAGATATTACTTTTACAACGTGTCTCATTTGTTTTGAGCTCCAGTCAAACGGTGCGATACATCGTATCCTACTTAACTAATTCGCCTTTTTACGTTGCGGTCGAATGAAGTTGTCGAACGGCTCGACTACATGGCGGAATATCCGCCGGGGTACATAAACCGTTCGCCAACTCGCACTGCGAAGTTTCATACCAAGCCGATAGGCGTTCAACTCCACTGCCTTGAAGGCATAAAGACGACCCTGGAAAGAAAAGACGTCCGGCAACTCCGGCTGAGCAGGTGTGTCTATAACGCCGCGCAACGGGCCGAGCGAAACAATCGTCGAAGACTCACGGTGAACCGGCTCACCGTGCAGCCAATAAGCAAAAACAAAAATCGACCTGTAACTGCGACCGAAAACCTCCTGCCAACGCTTCAATCCATCGACGTCCTCAATAGTAACCCACGATTCGCCCAGTCGGCCCCGCTGATAAGCCGATAGTTCCAACCGACGGCCCTTAACATCAGCGAGAATCCGCATTTGCGAAGGTGGATAAATCAGGAAATCGAAACTCTTAAGGCAAACACCGTCGAAAATGGCCCTCCGTGCCTGATTGACCGCGACATAAGACAATCGCCGCTGCCGTAAATAGGCCTCGAAGGCTCGTTCATAATGGACGCCGTTGGAATTCATGTTTGTCGGTCTTTTTTAGAAAAGACGCCAGCGTCAAAAGTACTTTGCTCCCTCGATTTTGGAGTGTTAGCACTATTTTTGCGGCGTTTTTCGAACTTTTGGCGGTTGCATCAAAAAATTCTTAATGGCTATTTGTTTTTGCGAACCATCAGCCATATTCTTAAGGATAATTTCATCCGAGTCGATAGTTTCCTGTCCGAGAATGACGGCGAAACGGGCGTTCTGAGAAGACGCCATCTTAAGCTGCCTTGCCATAGCGGATGTACGGCGATAATCAAAGGCAGTTGAAAAACCCTTCTCACGCAGACTATTAACCAAAGACAAGCCCTTGTCTTCGAAAATTTTATGATCGTCATAAACAATGAAGAAGTCCAGAGTATTTTTCACCGAGTCGAGCAGATTTTTCTCTCGGAGCATGATTTCCAGTACCACATCGCCCATCCCGAAACCGACGGCAGGCACACTGGGGCCGCCAAGGCCGGCCAATAAATTATCGTAACGGCCACCGCCGCAAACAGCCCTTAACCGCGACCGACGATCGAATATCTCAAAAACCATCCCGGTATAATAAGCCAGACCGCGGACAATATTAATGTCAAACCCACAATAGTCGGCAATGCCCATCCTGCCTAAAATGTGGAAAAGAGTTTCAAGAGGATAAATGCTTTCCTGTACGGAATCGGGAGCGAATTCAATCAGTTCGCCTATCGAATCAACGGACTGTAACCGCATAAGCTTCTCACGAAGATCGGCGTCGGGTATTTGTTCCTCGGTCAGGGCGGTGAATTTGTCCGGCGGGATTTTTGGTTGCTTGTCCAGCAGAGAATATACCGTGGGCAACTGGTCGTCCGAAAAACCCTGGCTCCTGAGCAATTCGGCGAGCATCGCCCGGCTGGAGATTTTTACAATAATGTCGTCTTTGGTAAGTCCGACGCTTCGGAGATAATCGACGGCGGTATATATGCAATCGGCGTCGGCGTATTCATAAGCCGAATCGGAAATAATATCGATATTCCATTGAAAGAATTCGCGGAGGCGGCCCTTCTGAGGCCGCTCGGCACGGCAAAGACGCGATATGGAAAACCATTTGACCGGACGGGGCAGTGAGTTGATTCGCTGATTGACCATCCGTGCCAGCGAAGGGGTTGTCTCAGGCCGAATCGCCAATTCTCGTCCGCCGCGATCAGTCAGCGAAAAGAGTTGGCCGGCTATCTCATCGCCGCTCTTGGCGGTATAAAGCTGTAAATACTCGAAGATGGGACTGTCGTACTCGACGAACCCGTTACGAAGCGATCCAGCCCGCCAGCCGTCAAACAACCAGTTCCGTGCCGCCATCTCCTCAGGGTAAAAATCACGTGTGCCTTTTACAGATTGTATTTTTTCCATTCAATTACCAACCATGCTTTAGCTTGCTTATGCTTCGCATAAGCTACGCAAAAACATGCCACCCATCGTTTATTTCTTTTTCCCTTTCTTTTCGAGGTATTCGTCCAGTTCCTCGATAGAAGAGAAATAGAGCTCATAGCCGTAGTCGCCGCCGTGGAAATCGCAGTTTTCGTCCTTATAACCACGGCAGATACGGGGCCGCTGTTCGTAGATGTCGCAGAGATTGTCCCGATTGAGATATTTACAGCGGCTGGCGACATTGATGTACCAGTCGGAGTCCTCGACGAAAACGGAGATACCTTCATGGGCGAGGTACCAGCGTACATCATCAAAATCGCCTTTGGCGGTTGGTTTCTCGATCGGCAGTGCGAGGTATCGGCAGCACAGACCGGCGCATTTATCGCAAAGATTTACTGACAAGGCCAATAGCTCCTATATATTTTATCCCTGTTCGTTCGCACGTAACGGTTCTCTCTACTCTTTACTCTTTACTCTTTCTCGCAACTCACAACCCACCACTCACAACTCATTTCTTACATATACTTGAATGGTGGTTTTGGTTTTTTCTTTTTTGGTCCCATGCGGCTGCTGATCCTCGTGGTGGCGGCAACAGTACCGACCTCGGCCCTGTCCTGTTCATCTTTGAGATGCTTGCGGATAAAGTGTTGCTCGATAAGACCGCCGAAGGTACTGGCCATAATATAGAGGTTCAGGCCGGAGGGAGCGGTATAAAAGAATACCAGCATCATCACGGGCATCATATACAACATCATTTTCTGTTGCTGAGCCGCCTGGGGGTTCGCGGCGGAAGACATCTTCGACTGAGGTGAGAACTTGGTTTGCAGGAACATGCCGATACACAATAATATCGGCAGCAGATTGAAGGCATCCACGCCGCCCACCAATGGAATCTGCACCGCCTCGTTTATGCCGAACACAGCAAGCGGGACCAGCCGGTCCGGAGCCGAGAGATCGTTAAGCCAATGCCAACTCGCCGGCAGCAGGCCCTGATGACGAAGGGCAATATTGGCATCGACCGCGGTGAATAAGGCTATCCATATAGGAAGCTGCAGAAGCATCGGCAGGCAGCCCAGTATCATATTACCGGCCATGCCCTGGTCCTTATAGACCTCCATAGTGCGCTTCTGTATCTCTTCCTTATTGCCGGCGTATTTCTGTTTTACTTCCTCGATTTTCGGGCTTAGTTTCTGCATCTTCATCATATTGACCTGGCTCTTTTTGCTGATGGGATGCAGTGCAAGACGAACCATCAGGACAAGGATAATAATAGCGACGCCATAGTTACCCACAATGCCGTAGATACCCTTCATCATCTTGAAGATGAGATAAGTCAGCCAGTTGAAAGAACAAAACGAACAGGAAGGTCGATAAATCAGATTTTCATAGTCCAGACCGGCGCATCGCTCGTCGAAAACTTCTTTGTCGATTGGGCCGAGGTAAATCTGGAAGTTACATACAAGATCGGATCGGGCCTCCAAAGGCTTTTCCCACTGCAATCGCGTCTGAACGACAATAGTCTCGACGGGAGTGATTTTTCCGGCTTTTTCTTCTGTTGCATTGAGGATGGCGGCCGTAACAGGACTGCGGTCGAGCCAGCCGATTTTTTGCTTTGCGCCGGTGGGCTTGGGACCTAAAGCGGCTGCGAAAAACTTGTTCGATACGGCCAGCCACTGCAAAGTCGCGCCGGTGGGTTTTTCCAGTTGGCCCTTTTCCGGATCCGACTGAATTTTCATCAACAGTTCGCGCACAACCTGCGGCTGCCGTTCACGGTCAAGATAGAGGACGACAGCGTTGCGTCTGTCGCTGCGCGGGTCCTCCCGGCGAAGGCCCAGCGGACCGAAAAACTCTAGCGATTCCACCAACAGCGGTTCAAATGTTTTATTTATGAGGCGAAATGAAAAATCAAGATTGTAGTCGTCCGGGCCGTAACTGTAGGTCTTGACGACGTCAAGAATCGGCTGGCCGTTCTGGTTCACTATAGTGGCGGTGAAGCTGACGGACTGAACAGGGTTGTCGGAGGTCGGGGCAAGAGCCGAGGCGGTCATTTTCCAGCAGTTGCCGGATAGATCGAACGCCTCCGCCCGGCCGGCGATCTTCAACACGCCCGACATAAGCGAATAACGAACGCGGTCCTGGTCGTCGCGGGCGGGAACCAGCAACGGATAGCCGGTATGCTCATCGGTAATGTTCAGCTTATATTCGCTCAGAAGAACATTACGAACCGAGGCACTGCCGGGATCAAGAGTGATCTGCGCCTTGTATCCGCCTTTCCTCTTTTCAAGGTCGCCGAAAACCACCTGTGCCTGCTTTTTCTGTTTTTCCGACTGTTTTGGCTGAGTGAGCAGCTTCCACGCACCTGCGGCAGGAGCCATCAGCGACGGCTGAACGGCAACCGGGGCACCGTCTCCGGTGGTTAACGCAGTAGGTACAGTCGTCTGTTGTTGCTGCTGTTGCTGTTGGGAAGTTGGTTCAGGTTGGGACTGTTCGGGGCCGAACCGCTTGCTCATATACCACTGCCAACCGAACATAATCATCATACACAACAGTACGGCAAGCAACATTCTTTTGAAATCTATGTCCATAATAATC
>DAOVXR010000070.1 GCA_030636065.1 Sedimentisphaerales bacterium
CATGTTGCCCTACCATGCCAGACATCTTCATCGTGTACGTCGTTGGGTAGATTTGAAATTGTTGGTGTTTTTTGCTCATCAGTACTTGGTACAAAAAGACTTACAAACAGTTGCTTAATTATGAAAAATCCTCTATTCTGTTTTCTTCTTCTCTTCTGTTTTTCTCACCACTAAATTCATAATCCGTGTCTATCTGTTGTATCCGTACTATCCGTGTTCTATTCTTTCTTATTCGATGTTCCTCATTTTGTGTTTTTTACGATAACGGTTCGGCGACCAGCACTATTGCGAACAACAATTTCCAACCCTTCTTTCATTAAATCGGCTTTTTCAACAATCGCTTTCAATCGCTCAACGCCTTCCTGAGAACCTTGAATAATAACTCCATCGGCACTGATTAGAATATCGCCTATTTTCAGACCGCTCTTTTCGGCCACACTGCCGGGCTGAACACTCACGATAATCAGGCCGTGCAGATTCTCATTATACTCGAAAAAGCGGGCCAATTTCGGTGTCAACGGTTTTATTGTGATCCCCAGTTTTGCCGTTTTTTCTTTTGGCGTCAGTCCCTGTACATAACGGCCGCGAGCTGTGTCCCGATCGCCCAGAGTTACTTCGCATGTAACCTCACTGCCGTTGCGCCAGACGATAAACTTAACTACCGTTTCGGGGTCGAGCCGTGCGATAATATCCTGTAGATCTTTGGCAGTCGTCAGTTTTGTGTCGTTGATTTGAAAAATAACGTCTTTGACTTCGATGCCGCCCTGTGCGGCTGGGTCGCCGGGGTTCACTCCGGTAACCAGCACGCCTTGCAGCGATTTCGGAAGCTCCTCGAACAGACGCGGATTATCCGTAAAAAATTTCCGTAGGCCGGATTCCCGGTCTTCCTTTGGCATCTTTCGCAAGCTGTCCAGTCCGACCATAAAGACGCCAAGCCATCCTCGCCGCACATGTTTTTTTTCGATAAGTTTTTTCACTACGTATTTGGCGATATTACTCGGAACGGCAAAGCCATAGCCGGTGGAATAGCCGGAAGGACTGAAGATATTGGAATTGATACCGATGACTTCGCCGTACAAATTCACCAGCGGCCCGCCGCTGTTACCGCGATTGATAACCGCGTCGGTTTGGATAAAATCTTCATAGCCCCATTGGCCCAGGATATGAGTTTGACGGCCTTTATAGCTTATTATGCCGCTCGTAACAGTTTGTGCCAGCCCTTCGCCAAAGGGACTGCCGATAGCGAGAACAAAATCACCCACCTCGGCCTGTTCGGAATCTCCGAACCGGGCCGTCGGTAACGTTTGGCCTTTGGGTTCGATTCGCACTAACGCCAAATCCGTATCCGGGTCGAGTAACCTTTCCACGCCCTCGAACTGTCTGCCGTCCGCCAGTACTACCTCTATTTTGCTGGTGTTGGCAACCACATGATGGTTCGTAATCACATAGCCGCGTTTGTCGATAATTACACCACTGCCCAGTCCGCCCTGCTCGCCACCCGGCGACAAGCTGCCTGACGGCACCATCTTGGAAACACGAATGGAAACCACCGCCGGACTTACAATAGCCGCGGCCCGACGAAAAACATTATTTATCTGTGCCGCCATATTCCTTTCGCTCTCGGATAGTGGCTGGGCCGCCTCGGCGGCAAACAATTCACTTGGCGGACTTAGTAACAAGGCCGACAAAGCAGCCCACAAAACTATCGACGGTAATATTGGCCTGTGAACTTTTTGCACCTGTCTGTTCATTCCATTCACTCCTGTCATTCCAAAATCTTCAAATACGGGTAGCATGACTTTGCTTTTCCGCAATAAATACTATTTACGTAGGATGCCCCTCTTCTGTTCAATTTTATTTTCTTTATTCAATATTTCTTCAATTCGACGTTGAGCGTTGAACGTTGAATGTTGGACGTTCAACTCTTCCTCTCTTCTCTCTTTCTCACCATCGTGCCGTAGGCAGATTCGCCGAGGCGAACTCACAACTCCTGATTCTTCTCTACCAGCTTTCGCTGAAACTCTTCCCGATGTTCCTCTGACATATGATAGCTATGGTCTTCGTCCGGGAACCGTTTTTGTCGAATGTCTTCCACATATTTACCGGCGGCGGCCCGGATTTGCTCGCCGATATTGGCATAGCTCTTGCTGAAGCGTGGGTTGGTAGCTCCCGGCAGCGACAGGATTTCATGCAGAACAAGTACCTGGCCGTCGCAATGGGGACCACTGCCGCAGCTTATAACCGGCAGATCGGTTTTCTCGGCCAGGGCCTGGGCCGCTACGGTTGTAACGCATTCGAGCAATATCGAACAGACGCCCGCGGCAATCATATCAAGCCCATCCTGGACCAGTTGGCGGGCCTGTTGGACGGATCGCGTCTGGACGACCTTGTCTGATTGCGATGCGGATTGCGGCCGATACCCCAGATGGGCCATCACTGGAATCCCGGCGACGGCCAACCGTTCGACCAGACCAAGCTGACGGTGATTGACTTCCAGCTTGACCGCATCGCAGCCGGCCTCGGCCAGGAAGCGCCCGGCGTTCACAATGGCCTGTTCAGGGCTGACCTGGTAGCTCAAAAAGGGCATATCACCGATTAAATACACGTTTGGAGCGCCGCGTCGGACGGCAGCGGTCAGGGCGACCATAATATCCATTGTTGCCGGTAGTGTCGTCTTATAGCCCAACACCACCTGGGCCAGCGAGTCGCCCACGAGGATACTATCTACGCCTGCCTGCTCCAGCAATATTGCCGTAGCGTAGTCATAGCAGGTAAGCATGGTAATCGGCTGCTGCTGTTGTTTGTAGCGCTTGAGTGTAGCGAGGGTGATTTTTTCCGCCATTGTTCTTTCCTACACAATTCAGTTAAATAGTGGGTTAAATGCCCACCCTGCCAATTTTCAGAAACGCACCTCATCATATACTCTATTTGGTCCGGGGGCAATATTTTCTCCGATCCCGCTCTTGACATAGGCCGTTTGTAACGCTAAAGTTATGGGTGTAGATTGAATAATACCTTTATAAACGGTAGTTTTAACTACTTATCTTTTAAGGAGTAATAAAATGGCAGGTTATGATGACGCTAAATTCAACGGATGGGCACAACCGGCAATGTACGCGAGTTTGGCAGTAGCGGTTACAGGGGCCATTTTAAGCATTGCCAATTCAGGCGGAGGCGGCGGTCTTTCGGGTGATCGGTACTTCAAGTGCTTAAAATGTGGCCATTCAATATCGATGAGTATAGAGGAATCTATAGAAAGGCAGAAGGAGGAAAATCTGGCGTTCATTGATAATTTGGCTCAAACAAACCCCGCACAGGCCGAGGTCATGCGCAAAATTATGGACGGAAACGTCGAAATGATGGGAATGAGGGCTGCCTTGCCAAGCTGGGGCACTTTCCGTTGGCCCTTCGAATGCGATTCGTGTGGTGAACGAACGATGATCTCGGCTCGCAAATGCCTCAAATGCGGCGAAGTCTTCTGTCCTTATGACGAACAGGGCAATTACAATGACAAGTGTATCAATCCGAAGTGTGGTTACAGTGCTGCGGAAGAGCGTAAAGCAAAAAGGAAAAAAGGCAAAAAGAAACGGTAACCGCTCACAAATTCAGTAGGATTAAAAGGGGTCAGGAACCTTTTTGCGACAGATGGCACCTTTCCGCTGAAGGCAACGGGTGGCGCCTTTCTGTATTTCAGAGAGGTGTTTTTGTGTAGTCTTCGGCAATGTGATTAAAACAGTCCCGTGGGGACGATTGAGAATAGGTATATCTCAATGCTGTGAAAGTGATTTGTCCAATTCGCACTGAACCAGTACAAATATGCAACCACACGGTTTTTCAAGTAAGCTGATCGATTTCGGCATGTTTTGGCGGTTTGTTTGGCAGGTTTTGACTAATCCCTTCCAGATAGCCTCTCAGGGACGGGCCAGGATGGCTCGCAACCGCCTTTGGGTGCAGATGTATGAGATTGGCACAAAGAGTGTTCCGGTGATTATGATTACCGGTGCTTTTGTCGCCATGACCATGGCCGTCCAGAGTTATTCCCAGTTGAAAAACATGGGGTTGGAAGCTCGGCTCGGCAGCCTGATTAACATCTCGGTTGTGAAAGAACTGGGGCCGGTGTTGGCCGCATTCATGCTGGCTGGCCGTGTCGGCGGGGCTTTGACAGCGGAACTCGGTACCATGCGAGTTACCGAGCAGATTGACGCTATTCGGGCACTCGGCGCGGACCCTGTTCGTCATCTCGTTTGGCCGCGATTTCTGGCCTGTGTCTTATTAACCCCTATTTTAACCATCTACGCCGACATAATGGGCGTATTAGGCGGTTACGCAATCAGTGTATGGCACTTCGGCATAAACAGCGACGCCTATTGGCAGTTCAGTGCCGAAATCGTGGAAAAATGGGACATTTTCATTGGGGTCTGCAAGGGATTTTTCTTCGGAGCCGGTATTGCTCTGATAAGCTGTTATAAGGGATTCCATTGCGACCACGGTGCTCGCGGCGTTGGCAAAGCCTGCACCGAAGCGTTTGTCATCAGTTTTCTCGCTATTTTAATACTCAACTTTGTGCTCGCGGTCATCTCAAAGGCTATTTACGCAACCTTCTGGGAATTCAAATTAATGATTTAGGTAGCCCCTGCTGTCAAGCAGGGGTTCTTATTAGCCCTTGCTGTTAAGCAGGGGTTCTTCTGTAGGGTGGGGCCTTACCCCACGCGTTTTGACTTTTTTGGTTTTGGCTTCGCCGGGTTAGGCCGCAATGAAATTAACAAAAGACAAGGTACTTTTTGAACTACGCGGATTGAGTAAGTGGTTCGGCAGCGTCGAGGTGCTGCGCGATCTTGATCTTGACATTGAAAAAGGCCATACCACCGTTATTATTGGGCCCAGCGGCTGCGGCAAAACCGTTCTGTTAAAGCACCTGATAATGTTAATGCGTCCTGATCACGGAACGATTCACTTTGACGGCCGGCGAATCGATAATCTCAGTGAGAAAAAATTATCGCTTGTGCGGCGGCGGTTCGGGTTTTTGTTTCAGGCTGGTGCGCTGTTTGATTCCCAAACAGTCGCTGAAAACGTGGCCTTTGCTGTCAGTCAACACACGCGGCTCAGCGAACGAAAAATCATCCGGATCGTCCGTGAAAAACTGAAAATGGTGGGCCTGGAGCATTTGGAGGATCGTTATCCTTCTGAGTTGTCCGGCGGCCAGCGCAAGCGAATTGCTCTGGCGCGGGCTATCGCTCTCGGCCCTGAAGTAATTTTGTACGATGAACCCACTACCGGCCTGGACCCTGTTCGGGCCGACGCCATTAACGAACTAATCATCAAATTGCAGCGCGAATTGACGCCTGATTTGGGCCAGGCCGACCAGCCGGATCAGCCGGCCGAGGCAGTAACCTCGATTGTCGTAACTCACGATATGAACAGCGCATATAAAATCGCCGACCGGATCGTCATGCTTAGCCGGGGGCACATCATCGCCGACGGCAACACAGAGCAGATTCGCGCCAGTAAGGACGAACGGGTACAGCAGTTCATCCAGGGCCGAAGCGAGGGGCTGCACGATGAATAAATAAGTGCTTTAGCCGACGGACGGGTGGCAGCGTCTGATGTACTCATCAGGCGATGGTATTAGTCAAGTAGGGTGCGATGTATCGCACCATTTTATTAGGCCCGAAGGGCCGAAAGAGCGCATAGCCGGGTGGCGTAAGCCCCCGGAAAAAGATTCATTACTTCTTTTATTTGTAACACTTTAGCCAAATGTGTCATTCCCGCGAAGGTGGGAATCCAGTATAAAACAGCTTCTGCCGTAGGCGGTTTCCTGCTGTTTGCTTCTTATGGCTAAAATGTTACACCAGACGCAAAAAAAAACGAAAAATAAGGCATTAAATGCCGAGGAAATATAAGAATGCCGGATTATTCTCAATTTGATAAAAATCAGCTCATCAAGATCATCAACAGGCAGGATGAAGAGCTAAAAACCAGGAAATACGGCCTGGTCTGGGACAGCGAGAGAGAACCGGAACAGGTTGTGCTGGATTGTGAAAATAATTTGCCGATTCTAAAGCGAATCAAAGGCAAAGAAATCAGAACGGAAACAAGCGAAGATAATATTCTGATCGAAGGCGATAATTATCATGCCCTGACGGTCTTGAACTATACCCATAAAGAAAAGATCGATGTTATCTATATCGATCCACCTTATAACACGGGGAATAAGAGTTGGAAATACAATAATAATTATGTTGAAAAAGACGATGGATATAGGCATTCAAAATGGCTTAACATGATGGAAAAGAGACTTAGGAGTGCCAAAAAATTACTAAAAATAGATGGGTGCTTAATCTGTGCAATTGATGAAAATGAACATGCTAATTTGGGCTTACTATTAAAAAAAATATTTCCTGAATATAAAGTTGACTGCATAACTATTATTCATAACCCAGGCGGCATTCAAGGGGATAATTTTTCATACACACATGAGTACGCATATTTTGTATTTCCAAATAAAAAAAGGATGATTGAACTAGAAAACAGAGATGATGAGCCAGACGTAAGACCATTGAGAGATGTTTCAAAAGGAGATCATCTAAGGATAAATGCAAAAAATTGTTTCTTTCCTGTATATGTCAAAGACAATGATATTATTGGTTTCGGCGATGTATGCGATGATGATTTTCATCCTGAAGCTGTAAATATTGAAAGAACAGATGGAGTTTTGGAAGTATATCCAATTGATCCTAGTGGGAATGAACGAAAATGGGTTTTTGCCAGACAAAATGTGGGATCTATAAAAGATGAATTAAGAGTTGAATATAATAAAAAAAGAAAAATCTTTGATATTATTAGAACCAAAACAAGATTCAACTACAAAACGGTATGGACTCACAAAAAATACAATGCAAATATTTATGGAACAAAACTTCTAAACGAAATCATTAATGCTCCGTTTCCCTTCCCCAAATCTTTGTACAATGTCAAGGAATGTATTTTAGCAGTAGCAAAAAGTAAAAGAAATGCTGTAATTCTCGATTTTTTTGCTGGCTCAGGAACGACAGGCCATGCGGTATTAGAATTGAACAAGGAAGATCGTGGTAATCGTAAATTCATCCTTTGTACAAATAATGAAAACAATATCTGTACAGAAGTAACCTATCCAAGAATCCATAATGTTGTCAAAGGATACAAATTTAAAGGCAAAGATAAGACGGTTCTTTTTGAGAAAAAATTAACATGGACTGATATAAACAGACGAATTGAGCAAGTCCTTGAACAAATAAATGAAATCATCGAAGAGAATAAAGACGGTTACGACAGAATTGAAAAAGTGTTTAAAGATAATACCATAAAGATTGTCGGCATAAAAAATATTGACGGCGTCAAAGACGGTTTAGGCGGTAATCTTCAGTATTTCAAAACCGGTTTTGTTAAGAAGACAAAGAATCGGGATCAGGTAAAAATCGATCTTACCAGAAAATGTACGGAGATGCTTTGCGTTAAAGAGAACATCTTTAATCTGAAAGTCGAAGAGAAAGACTATAAGATTTTTTCATCTAACAAAAAAGGTCTGTTCTTGTGTGTCTATTGTAATTTTATGGTAGATACCTTTAAGGACTTTCTATCTGAAATCAAAAAGCTCAAAGGCAAAAAGATTATCTATATGTTTTCCATAGATAACATAGTTGAAAAAAGCCTTTTTGCGGGAATAAGAAACCTGAATTTTAATCTGAAGTGCAACAAAACGGATTCAGTTGAACACCTCAGTTGGGGTCCGATAGTTAAGGCATTTTCTCGGCCTATTATTTAGTCGTTCGACAGCATTGTCAATTTCTTTTTGGCTAACGAGGTTGAA
>DAOVXR010000165.1 GCA_030636065.1 Sedimentisphaerales bacterium
GCTGGTCGGTGATATGTCCAGCGATATTCTTTCACGCAGGTTTGATCCGACGCCGTTCGGGATTATATATGCCGGTGCGCAAAAGAACCTCGGCCCGTCCGGTCTGGCAGTGGTTATCGTCCGCGATGACATACTGGAGAAATGCAAAAAAGGGCTGCCGACACTGCTTTCATATAACACGCATGCGGACAAGAACTCACTGTTCAATACCCCGCCGAGCTTTACTATCTATATGGTCAATAAAGTGCTCAATTGGGTAAAAGGCCGCGGCGGTATCGAAGCGATGGAAAAGGAAAATACCCAAAAGGCCGAACTTATCTACGGCACAATCGACGGCTCGAACGGGTTCTACAAGAATACCATCGCAACGGAAGACCGCTCACAAATGAACGTCGTCTTTCGGCTGACCACGGAAGAACTCGAAAAGAAGTTTGTGGCCGATGGGCTGGCGGCCGGGTTCCTCGGAATCAAGGGCCATCGCAGTGTCGGCGGTATTCGCGTGAGTATCTATAACGCTAATACGCTTGACTCCGTTAAAGACGTCGTCGCGTTTATGAAAGATTTCGCGGCGAAGAATGGGTGATGAGTATGTCATACGAGTCAGTTGATCAATTGCAAAAAGTTTTAACAGACAGTGTCTTTTACTATGCAAAAGACTCGAAAAAAGCTGCCGGTCGAGCTTTAGGTACAATTGTTGAGATAATAACTTTCTATTTCTTAAAATCCTGGGGTCTGAATGATTTTATCTCGATAGAGAAATCACTGACAGAATATGGAAATCCTGACATTACCCACAACGTGGAATATTCACTTCACCCTGTCTTAAACAGGTATAGTATAGAAATTGACAGGGACGGGTCCTCTGTTACTGCCAATAAAATCATCAAATCAATCGAAAGCAGATTGAAACAAAAGACATTCCAAAAGAAAAACAACAATTTACTTTCCAGAAACGGTATTTTGAGAAATGGGTGTACGATTGCAACCGGCGATAGAGTTAATTTTATCGCTTCCATCTCAAAATCACACGAAAATAAATACTATGTCACGGTTTGTGAACAACATAATAACCCTTTTGCAATATTTGAGTGTAAACGAGTCGGTGTTGAAGAAGGCATGAGGAAGGGACCACAAACTATAGAAAAGGCAAAACAAGGCGCGTATGTCGCACGTACTATATCGTCGCTCCAGAAAGTCCGTTTAGATAGTGGCGAATTATATGGAATTATCTACAAAGACAAAAATATCCCTTATTCAAAACCTTATAACGAACTTCTTGATGAGGTCGTTTATTCAAACGATTCTGAATATTTAAAGAAATTCATTCTTACTGTTGGAGTCGTAAGTAACCACGGAAATTGGTTCACATCGAACAATCATAACAAAGAATTGAAAGTGCTTGCTCAATCGTATGATTGGCTATTATTTTTAACTGATTCAGGTCTCACAGAATTCATTAGCGAACTTATATTAGAACCAGCATCTGAAAGAGAAGCGATCAGAGACGCGTTTCTTGCAAGTTATGGTGCTGGTAAAACTAAAAACCAATTTACAAAAGTCCGGATGAATTACATTGCCGATAATGTATTACATCATTACTTTTCTGAAAATCTTGATAGAATTCAAGGCTGGTTCAATATTATTTCTCCCGGAGGTTGTAACATTTTAAGGCTAAAGAAAGAGTTGTTTGAATTGAAATCAAAAGCATGGGAGAATATCCACTAATGACTGCTGGAAGAAATATAAATTCTCAAAGTCAACACTGGTGTACACCAAAGAAATATGTCAATGCGGTAAAGGAAGTTTTTGGAGGTGAGATATCGCTCGATCCCTGCTCTAGTGAGAACTCAGTTGTCAAAGCTAAGGCTGAATATCAACTTCCTGATCACGATGGTCTTAAATATCCCTGGGATTACCCAACTATCTATGTTAATCCTCCCTATGGTACAGACAAAAATCGAGGTACTACAATTAACCACTGGTTGGCCAAATGCGCGGAGGCAAATGAGAACTACGGTTCAGAGGTTTTAGCTCTTGTCCCTGTTGCCACAAATACCGGACATTGGAAAAAGAATGTATTTGGAAAAGCTGAAGCTGTATGTTTTCTGTATGATACTCGCCTTAAGTTTCTCGAGAATGGAAAAAATGGTGGAAAAGGAGCTCCGATGGCCTGCGCTATGATTTATTGGGGAAAGAACTACCAAAATTTTTACGATGTATTTATAAATTACGGGGCCGTTATAAATATGTCTGCCCTGAAAGGTGAATCAATAGGGCCTAATCGAAATATTCCAAAATTGCCTTTTTTAGAAAAAATTGGCTTATGAAAAACAAGTGTTGGTGTAGGTAGTTACAGACTAAAGGTTTTTCCTATGGTTTCACAAAATCTTATCCAGACGGTTAGAAATTGTGCGGAGGAGTTCGGAGTCAAAGCGGTTTGGTTGTTCGGATCGAGCCTGGAGGATGAAAAACAGGCTACAGATATAGACCTGGCAGTAGAAGGGCTGGACCCGGCAAAATTCTTTGATTTCTATGGTCGGCTATATTTTGAATTGCCCAAACCGGTTGATCTGGTTGATTTGTCGCAAAATTTGCCCATTTCAATTATAGTGCGGACAAAAGGAGTTCGTATCTATGAGCGATAAAAAAGATTATATACAGACTTGTAGGATGTTTTAGTGTCGCAGGATAAGGAAATGGAAATACTGAGCGATATTGGTTTCGAACTGGATATACAATCCCTTATGTCGAAAGTACGTGTGGCTGAAGGAAGCGACGACGGTAAGGCAGTCAGGGATTTGGCCAATAGCGTCGCACCAAAAATCAAGCCAAAAGCAATCTGTAAAGTTGTGTATGTTCAGGGCAGAACCGACGATAGCGTGAATGTCGGAGGCGTGGTATTTACCAGCAAAACACTTCGGGCTAATCTGGACAAAGCGGAGCGAGTCTTCGCGTATATCGCTACGTGCGGAAATGAATTAGAAAAAACAGATATTGAGCCGGATGATTATGTAAGGCGGTTCTGGCTGGACACAATCAAAGAAATGGCTTTGCGCGGCTGCATAGGATATCTCAAAAAGTATATAAAGAAACGATACGCACTAAAAAAAATCTCGGCGATGCAGCCGGGATCGGGAGATATGGACCTGTGGCCAATCGAACAGCAAAAATTATTATTTTCGCTATTCGGGAATACCGAAGAACTGATCGGAGTTACGCTGACAGATAGCTGTTTAATGGTGCCGAATAAATCCTTATCAGGAATATATTTTCCAACTGAATTTGATTTTACAAGCTGTCAGATGTGCCACCGTGAAAAATGTCCGGGCAGATTGGCACCCTGCCAACCACCAGTAAAACCGGGGGCTAAATAGTTGATTCCCGTTTTCGCGGGAACGACCCCCCATTAACATGGGGGGCTAGTAGTCGCCAGTTGTCGCCACACGGAGTGTGCCTCCCACTTTGGCAAGGAAAGATTAAAATGAAGATTGCGCGTGTTGTCGATGCCGCAAATAAAATGGTTTATGCCGCCGAGCAGGAGGATGGCCGATTGCTGCGAGTGGAAACAGACAAGCCCCTGCAATTCGGCAAAGCCACACAGGAAGAAGTTACGGCAGTACGATGGCTACCGCCGGTAGAGCCGCGAGCGATTATATGTATCGGGGCAAACTATACAGAACACATAAAAGAAGGGGGCTTCGAGACGCCAGAATATCCGGTGGTCTTTATGAAGAATCCGGCAGCGGCTCTGGGGCATCTGGAGGCTATCCATATTCCACAGGTCTGCGGGGATGAGGTCGATTATGAAGGGGAACTGGCGCTGGTGATCGGGAAAAAGTGCCGTAATGCCACGCAAGAGAAGGCGATGGATTACGTTCTCGGCTATACGGCGGCAAACGATGTTTCGGCACGGCTGTGGCAATTAGAAAAGGGGGGTACGCAATGGTGTCGCGGCAAAGGGTTCGACAACTTCGCACCATTAGGACCATTTCTGGTAACCACCGATGAAATCACCGACCCGGACAACCTAACCATAGAAACCCGACTAAACGACAAAACTGTTCAGAAAGATAATACCGCCAATATGCTCTTCAGCGTGGCCACACTGATAAGCTTTCTCTCGCAGGATACCACCCTTTTGGCGGGCACGGTGATATTTACTGGAACGCCGCAGGGGATTGGCTGGGCTTGTAAGCCGAGACGTCTGCTGCAACGAGGCGATACCGTTACGATAGAAATCGAGGGCATCGGGCAACTGAGCAACACTGTAGAATAAATCGTGATTGACAGGGTCGGCAGAACCAGCCATAATGAGATGGTATTTTCAGCCAAAGTAGCTCAACGGTAGAGCACAGCTTTCGTAAAGCTGGGGTTGAGGGTTCGATTCCCTCCTTTGGCTTTAGCGGGTGGATAGATGAGTATATGGGTGTATGGGTAACAGGAGTTAATGTTTTCCGAATTCCTGCAGGGCTTCCCACATAGCTATAATATTTTCCGGCGGGACCTCGGCCTGGATATTATGGACAGTGTTGAAAACATAGCCGCCGCCGGGCATCAGGGCAGTAAGATTTTTTCTGATATCTTCCCTTATTTGCTCCGGGTTGCCACAACCATCAAACAAAAGCCCTGAAAGGGCAAAATAGACTTACCCAGGGCAACCAGGCTGTGTCGCAATTATGTAAAAACACAGCCCACACAAACTTGTTGCCCTTGTTCACAAGCAATTTTCTATAACAGGCAAAATTCGGACATGGTTTCATCCAATTTTGCCACCAATATTGCATTCTAC
>DAOVXR010000275.1 GCA_030636065.1 Sedimentisphaerales bacterium
TCCCTGTCGAATTGAACCCCGCGCCCTTAAACGGCGTCCCAAACAATACAACCTCCTCAATAAACCAAGGCAAGTAATGCGGGAAGCACTTACAGGGTAAAATGTTATGGCTTATCTTCATGCCATTCGTGTCTGACCCCTATTTTCCCCCTATTTTCCCCCTATTTTCCCTATTTTCCACTCAGTTTGACGAATAGTTGAACACTAACAGGCTAATATGTCCGCCAATCAATCGCAAGCAAAAAACCGTTGAAACGGTTGGAAGAAGCGGTCAGCGAGACCTCCAACACCGGACTGAAGTCCGGTGCTAATGAGAAAATCCACCTATTGCACACGGCTGAATAGTTACAAAAAATTGTGTCTCCCTGCGGCAACATGGAAGAAAGCGACATAACTCCTTGTTGTAAAAGAAGTAATAAATTTTTACTCATACCGGACGTTGTGATTTTAATACATCCGGGCCAACCTGGTTTGTAGTCAAAGAAAAAAAGGCCGGCAAAAACAACCATAACGTCTTAAATACCAATATGTTACAAAAAAAGAGCTTTTTTCCACTTTTTTGCTTGTGTCCGGTATGTCCTTTGCGGTACAGTGAAGATGTTGTGTTCTGTGTCTATTCACGTGTAGGTACGGAGCAACGAGAGAGAATAGTGAGAGAGAACGACGAGAGAGGTTTGGATATGGGAGCAGTACCAGCCTTGATTAACTGATTGTGTTTTTCCGCAAAAGGCTTGGATTGTACCTCTGTCGTCTTGCTTTACTAAATGGGAGAGATTATAGCCTGGATACGGTAAAGGGATAATTTACCGGAAGGTCAGGCCTGGGGGGGAGAGGGAGAGAGTGCGTGATGAAAACATCGGTAGTTGTTCGTAAAACGGGTAAGCGTATTGTTTTGAGAGTAATGTCGTTATTGATGTTACTTTCCATCCTCAGCGGGACCTGCTCCGCCGCATGGCCCCCATATCAACCGGATCCAAGCTGGAATATCGTCCGCGACGCAACGTTGCTGGATTTGCCGCCGGCGATGATGGACGTGGGTGCGGGTACAGGCGAAGTAATTTCCTGCCAGTTCATCGAAGATCAATACCTGAACCAATCAATCGCTTACAGTTGCTCGGGAAACAGTAGCTACGGCTCCTATCAACATGTGTATGCCTACAATACCGCCGACGGGAGTGCGAACTATTCAGTCGATAACTCCACGGGGCACACCCAGACGTTCACATATACGCCGGAAAATACCGGTCTGCCTGATGGATACCCCGTCCTGATAAATGACAAAATAAAACTGAGCGGCAAACTCATAGCAGCCAAAACGCCCGCCCCAGAAAATCCTTATTACAATGGGAGTATCGCGCACCAGGTAGGGCTGATGGCTTCTTTCGATATTCAGGCAATTTACGAGCTCGAATACTCCACCGGTACGGGTACCAACACCATTGACATACCGATTATGCTGGGCGGGGTTGATCTGTTCGGCTGGTACTGGGGCAGAACGATAATCCGGCCTCGCGGCTGGATCAACTGGACCCACATCACCGCGGTTGAAAATGAACACGAGAGAATCGAACAGGAAATACTGGAGATTGGCGGCCGTGAATATGTTATGCCGCTCAATCCCTACAGCGTATATCAAATTGAAACGGGAGGAGACCTTTTTCAGATCGAACTATCCGATTTGGAACTGCCACTTCTGTTCTATTCACGCGTGGGTACTGTGAACAATGTCAAGATTCAAATTACCAGCGAAGTTGCCGTCAGCAACAGCAGCAGCGGCGCTGAAGTGAATTTTATGCCTGGTGACGCATCGGTGTTGCCGGCATTTCACGAATCAAACCAAATTCCGGAACCGTCCACACTCATTTTGATGCTGACCGGCGGACTTTACTGGCGGTCTTACAGAAAGTTCACACAGAAAACATAAATGTCGATAATTGACTGAAAACATGAAACAATTCGGACGATAAGCATATAAACGATTTAACAGGGAGAGAAAGATATGTTGAAGTCAGAGAAAAACCAGGGAATTTCGTGTTATCGGGGCATAATGCTTTTGGTACTTGTGGGAGCGTTGTTTGTCGTATCCGCACCGAACCAGAGCTATGCGGCGGCGCAGGGGACTGTCGCCACCTTTGCCGACCCCTCTTCAGGTGAAGATGACCCGCTGTTTAAGGTTATTTTTAGTTCGCTGGCAGGGCCGGGATCTCTTCGCGGCGGCTGGGGAGACGACCAAACAGGTCTGTACCTTGAAATCGTCTGGCCCTGTGCTGCTACAGACGTGTACGAAAATGCTTTCTTCATTATGCCTGAAATTGTGTATTATGGTGATGCATCCGGAACTACCGGCGCAGGCGTAATCAAGTTTTACGAAGATGGCGACACTGCAATGACGGAAGCGCTGCTGAAACTGGAATTCGGAAGCGCCCATGTAAGTACGGGAGGGGTGTATGCCAATAGTATTTTCGTCGATAATGTAAGAATCAGCGGCGCGGAAATACCTGTCCTCGATATGGAATCATTTTCGTTTAGCTTCGGCAGCGTAGAGCCTGTTGGGGGAGACTGGGGTAGTGCGACCGGCTTTACCGCGACGGCGGCGTTCACCTCCTCGGCGGTGGTTCCGGAGCCGATAAGCTTAGGATTGTTGACACTCGGTTCACTTGTGTTGCTTAGAGCGGGAAGACGATCTGGCGCAAGACGCTAAAACGAAGGTTTCAGAAGCGTTTTATTTGGTATATCCCGAACGAGAGCTGTTTATGGCGGTTCTCGTTCGGTTTTTTTTGCGCATAAACACCTGTCTTGACAAACATATCATGTTTTTTTACAATTGGTTCCGGAAAAGCGAGTCAGGCATGGCGCGGCCTTCGGCCGCAACCAAAAATAATTTAACCACGGATAAAAAAAAGGATAGGATAAAGAAGGAACCAATGGAGGATACAAGAGCACCTCTCCTCCTTCGGCGGACAAGTCTGAAATACAGAAAGGCGGCACCCAACACAAGTCGCCAAGGCACGAAGCACACATATTATGACAGAAGAACTATCCAAAATATACGAACCAAAACAAGTTGAAAAACAGGCATTCGAGTTGTGGAACAGTAATAGCTCCTTTCAGGCGCCTCCGAGGAGTTGTAACGCGGAGGCGAAGGCTTATACCATCGTGATTCCGCCGCCTAATGTTACGGCTGCCCTGCACCTCGGCCATGCGTTAAACAACACGCTGCAAGACATCCTGATTCGATGGAAGCGAATGCAGGGCTATAACACGCTCTGGATGCCGGGTACCGA
>DAOVXR010000153.1 GCA_030636065.1 Sedimentisphaerales bacterium
AAAGATTCTGTGAACGGTTACCGTTTTTTTTGATCGACAGACAAACACTGAATAAAGTTCACTGGTTGCTTTAATGCTTGACTCTCCGCTGAAATCAAAGTAATATGCTTTTGAGAATCCGGCTCTCACAAACAGGTAACAATGAAGTATTTCGCTCAAATTTGTATATTACCGGTCATTCTGATTATATGCAGCCTGGCTGATTACTGTAATTGCTCGGTTGAAATATATCGGGCAAGTCATAGACAAGTTTCTGTTGATATTCCCAAAGAGCAGGCGAAGAGCAAGCCGAGGAAAATTGTTTTAATCGCCGGCGAACCCAGCCACGGTAAGGGTTATCACGAATGGGATAGAGTTGCCCGATTATTGAAAAATTGTCTCGACGACTCATTTCAGAACGGGGAAGTAGTAACGGAAACATATTTCAACGATTGGCCGGCAGAGGCCCATGTTCTCGACGATGCCGACGCGGTGGTAATGCTTTCGGACGGGCTTCGGACACATCCTTTGGTGGAACCCGACCGTGCTGAAAAAATCAGGCAGTTGGCGAAACGGGGTGCCGGATTAGTATTCATACATTATGCCGTGGCGCCTCCTGATGGTCTTGAAGATGATTTTCTGGAATGGACAGGCGGCTATTGGGACAAAGACCATTCTCAAAATCCCATTAACACAGTTAAGGTATCGCCCACATTAACCGGCCATCCGATTTGCCGAGGCTGGGATTCGTATGTTGCCGAGGACGAGTTTTATTTTGCCATTCGATTCCGGGAAAATGACAAGCGGCTGATTCCAATAATGACTGCAATGCTGCCGTCGCGTAATCCTCGAAAGGAAATTTTGGCCTGGGCCGTGGAGCGAAAGGACGGCGGCCGCGGGTTTGCTTTTACCGGTGGACACTTTCAGTGTAATTGGCATATCGAACCATTCCGCAAAATGGTTCTCAACGCCATTTTATGGTCGGCAAAAATAGAAGTCCCGAAAAACGGCGTTCAATCCACAGTTACCTGGAAGTTTGTCAGCATGCCATATTTCCTGAACGCGGACATCGCTTATCCCCAACCCGGCTGGGAGGACACGCTCGATTACGTCCTGAAATCGATCAAGGCCGAAGGCCCTGAGTTTGTCCTTGTGGCGGGCGGTTTGGTTATGGGCCGATGGCCTGATAAGGATAGTATCAAAAAGTACGCGGCTATTTACTATCCCGCCTGGATCAAACGGATGAACGACCACGGATTGGCATTTTATACCGCTATCGGCGAGAATGAAATCGGCGGCAGTCCATGGGACGGGGAAAAGGCAAAGCTTGTTCCAACCCTTAAAAAGCGGTTTCAGAAATATATGAAAATGCCTTTCAATGGGCCAAGGCGTATGAAAGGCACCGCATTCTGGTTTATCCATGAGAATATTTTGTTTATTGCTGTAGATGTCTTTGAAAAGGGGGATCAAGGCCGGGGAGCCATCGTCCCTAAAGTTACAGGTAAGCAGTTGGAATGGTTTAACGAGGTAATCTCGAACAATCCCGGACTTGAACACATCGTCGTCATGGGGCATACGCCGATTCATGGGCCGACAAAGACGCATGGTTCCGGTGGGCTGCTTATGTTGGAAAAAGGCAGAGAGTCTCCTTTGTGGCAAGCAATGAAGAAACACGGCGTGGATATTTATCTTTGCGGTGATACTAATGCGATAACCTGTACGCAAGAGGATGGCATTTTGCAGATCGCCCACGGCAGTTTGTTCGGCTATAGCCCCAGGGTGAATTATCTCGTGGCAACCGTATCCCGAAACAAAATCGAACTCGAATTGAAAGAAATTGACATTGTCAATAAAGGCAACAAATTACGGCAGGCAGGAGATAATAGCCTTTATGAAACAGTGTTAATTACCGATGAGATGAAGAGAAGAGGATACATTTCTGTGGGGAAAATGGTTGTCGAACATAAATGATGAGCGTACGATTATGAAGTCCGATAAGTTGGAACGGAATTGGACATAAATGCACTCAAAAAACAAATTATCCGCTAAAACCCGTTATCTAATCTGGCGGGCGAATTTCAGCATACCTGGGTTGTTGGCCCGCTTTGACGAAAAAAAAGTGGTTCCCTTCATTACCGCTATCAATGCCGGCTTAGCCATTTTAGTCCTTAGTCTTTTTGCATGGCTTACCGATTTACCACTGGCATTTCCGGCCCTTGGCCCGTCGGCATTCATTCTCTTTAGTTCTCCCCTTTCTATTGCCGCTGCGCCCCGCAACGTTATTATGGGACATTGGATCAGCCTGGCCACCGGATTTATCGTTTGGAACCTTGTGAGCTATTGTTCCGGAGCACCCGTATCCCTTCAAAGCGGTAATTGGCCCTTACTGTGCAGTGCCTCACTGACCATGGCCGTATCGAGTGCACTATTATTGAAGTTGTCCTGCCCCCATCCTCCGGCTTGCGCGAGCGGTTTGGTCGTTGGGCTTGGTGCAATTGTAGCTTGGCCGGATTTGCTCGCTATAGCAGCGGCTGTGGTATGCCTTACTTATCAGGCCTATGCAACGAACCGTCTGGCGGGTCTGCCGGTTCCCGTTTGGTCCCCCCGGCGCCTGAATATACCCGCGGCGTAACCGTTCACGGTTTCTTTTCCTCAAGTAGGGCGGGCCTATGGCCCGCGTTTATCAACTGACGACTCATCAATTTGATTCAATTATTGGAGCAGTACAGTTATGGAGCAATTGTCGGATTTAATGGACACGATGAACGGTATTGTCTGGGGGCCGATCATGATTATTCTGCTGGTCGGCACGGGTGTGTATCTGACTATCCGACTGCGTTTCGTTCAGCTTCGCCACCTTAAACACGCTTTGGTCTGCGTCTCAGGTAAATATGACAATCCCGAAGATAAAGGTGATATTTCTCATTTTCAGGCGTTGTGTTCGGCACTTTCGGCCACTATCGGCACAGGTAACATCGCCGGGGTCGCGACGGCTATCGCACTGGGAGGGCCGGGAGCTATTTTCTGGATGTGGGTTACCGCCCTGGTGGGTATGGCCACCAAGTTCACGAGCTGTTCGCTTGCAGTGCGTTACCGGGTCATTCATCCGGACGGCAGCGCATCTGGCGGTCCTATGTACTTTCTCGAAAAGGGACTGAATCAGAAGTGGCTGGGGATACTGTTTGCCTTGTGCGCAGGGTTTGCATCGTTTGGGATCGGTTCTGCCGTGCAGGCCAATTCTGTTACTGATGGGCTATTGAGCCTGATGCCCGAAACCTGGCAAAATAACCGACTGCCCGCCAGCCTTCCACTCATTGGCAATACTGTAATGCTCAAGATGCTCATAGGACTGGTGTTGGCCGGTACGGTCGGTGTCGTCATAATCGGCGGCATTAAACGTATCGCCGGGGTTGCCTCCAGAATTGTCCCTTTGATGTGCATCGTGTATCTTACTGGGGCGCTGATAATTCTGGCAATCAACTTTTCAGCCATCCCCGATGCCTTAATCCTGATATTCCGCTATGCCTTCAGCCCTATGGCTGTAGGCGGCGGGTTTTTCGGTATGGTTCTCAGCCGTACTATTCAGAAAGGTGTTGCCCGCGGTATTTTCAGCAATGAGTCCGGACTCGGCTCAGCGCCCATGGCCTATGCCGCCGCCAAGACCACAGAAATGGCCCGCGAAGGCTTTGTGGCAATGTTAGGCCCACTTATCGATACGATAATAATCTGTACAATGACCGCCCTGGTAATTATCACGTCCGGCCTCTGGCAGGTGAAATCCGATACGGGCCAGGTGCTGTACGGACCCGGTGGGGCCGGTGTTCCCATGAAAATGACCGTGAACGGAGAAACCATCCAGGTAATCGGCACCACCGAGGAGGTACCCAAGCCCTACCTTGACCAAAACGGCCGGCCATACCCTCTCCCTACCGGAGTGTCCCTGACCGCCGCGGCCTTCGCCATGAACCTGCCCAATGTTGGCAACTGGATAGTCTCGATCAGCTTGGCCTTTTTCGCTTTTTCTACTATCATCGCCTGGAGCTATTATGGCGACCGCTGTTTCGAATACCTGTTTGGGGAACGAGCGATCAAACCTTATCGATATATATATTGTCTCGTTGTGGTTCTCGGCGCCGTGGGCGGACTGGATTTGGTCTGGACAATCGCCGATAATCTGAACGCACTTATGGCAGTACCCAACCTGATCGCTCTGATAGGCCTGGCCGGCGTTGTCGCCGGCGAGACCAAAGATTATCTCCAACGAATGCACGAAAACTAACAAAAGGTAAAATTGTGGAAATGTCTATGAAAACATTGCTCATTCTTCGTCACGCCAAATCAAGCTGGAAAAAACCCGGCCTGACCGATTATGACCGTCCGCTCAATAAACGCGGCAAACTCGATGCGCCGCGTATGGGCGAGTTGATCGGGGAAAAGGCTTTGGTTCCCGACCTGATTATAAGTTCTTCCGCCAAAAGAGCACGCCAAACTGCTGATAGGGTCGCCCAGTCGTGTGGCTATCAAAACGAAATTCGATTTGAAGACGATTTATATTTGGCCTACCCCGATGTAATCATCAATATCCTCAAGTTTCTGCCCGACGAGCTTAATTTGGTTATGGTTGTCGGACATAACCCAGGTGTGGAAGAATTATTGCGACTTTCAACCGGACGTGAGGAGGTCATGCCAACCGCGGCCCTCGCTCATATTATTTTGCCTATTCGGGGCTGGTCTAAAATGAACAGCCGGACTACCGGCGAGCTTGTTCACCTCTGGCGTCCCAAAGAACAGCCGGAAATCAACAGCTAATTGCTGTTGCGGAAGTGGCTTTTGTCATTCCTGCGTAGGGGATCAAATAGGGATCAAATAGGGATCAAATAGGGATCAAATAGGGATCAAATAGGGGACAGTCACGAATGGCATGAAGATAAGCCATAACATTTTACCCTGTAAGTGCTTCCCGCATTACTTGCCTTGGTTTATTGAGGAGGTTGTATTGTTTGGGACGCCGTTTAAGGGCGCGGGGTTCAATTCGACAGGGA
>DAOVXR010000149.1 GCA_030636065.1 Sedimentisphaerales bacterium
AGACCCGCTTATCTTTGAAGTCAAACGATACAGCCCATCGGGCAGAATCAAGTCCCACATGGAAGTGCTGGACGTAGATAGAAATATGCCCGACAGTTTGTTCATAATCGATCCGAAAGGGAAAAAGACCGCGCACCGCAAGGGCAAATAAAAGCCAAAGTTCCGCGGGCGGTTGGTCGATTATGCTACAACAGAAGTTTTGTTAGAACAAAACACTGAACCAAGAGCCTCAAGCCCCAATGAAGAGGTCCTCGAAGGTCCCGAACAGAGCCTTTGAGGGTCCCTATGGGGCTTTTTTTTGCGCCCGCTTATATATGACGGTGGGCCAGACTGCGCAAATGAGCAGGCTGTTTTTCGTCGGCAGCCAACTCGCTTAAAAACTTCCGCGTTAGCGGCTCGGAGCCATACCGTTTTATAATCCACTCCAGAATAGCGTGGCGAGTGTCTAATTGCGGAGCGCGTTCGAAGGATTCGAACCATCGTCGTTGTGTTTCCCGCTTTGATTCGCCGGGGTGGGGCCGAATGACTTCGGAAACGTCGTCAATGTCATCTCCACCAGTTGAACCGTCCAGGCTCTCCATAGCCCGGCCCAGGCCGCGATGATATTTCTCCAGTCCCATTTTCGGGGCCGCGTCGATAGGGAATTCGTTGATCCGACGAATGCCATAATGATTTTCCTTGTCAGTGCCTCGCGTGGCCTCCAACTGAACCGTCAGGGTAATATCGTCGGCAAACGTAACCTGTCGGCCGTCAGCGGAAATTTGCATGGTCGCTATAAAATCATCGCCTGCGAACCTGCGAAGATAATCGCCAATCCGGGCAAAATGAGGAAAGTAACCATCAGCCCGGCTTTGTTGACCAACCAAAGTAGCCACCTTGAGAGAGGCCACCAGCAACCCATACGCCGGCTGATAATCCTCGTCGGCAATAGACTGAAAAAAACGACCTGTAGTCTCGGCCGGATCGATAGGATGCGAATGTTTTACCTCAAGCGAACTGCCCATCCTGCGAAAACCTTCATATCCCAGCCAGGCTATCGCGACCAGTATGCAAATAATAATTAACCGTTTGCACAGCGGCTTCAGAGAATATGCGAGTTCTTCAAACATGATATTTGTTATGGTGTTTTAGTGTTGATGCAACCGCCAAAAGTCCGAAAAACGCCACAAAAACAAAGCCAACGCTCCAAAATCAAGGGGGCAAAATACTTTTGACGCTGGCGTCAGTGTTGGGGATTTTCGCCGGTTTCTTTTGTTCATTGTTGTTGGTTTTAGGTGTCAGCTTGGTATCCGATCCGGAATCGGACTTTTCGGGTTCCGATTGGATAATCGAGCGTAATTTTTCCAACGCTTCCTGCCGCTTCTCGACAGGGGCGTCAGACGAAGGGTAACCGGTAAGCCTGGTATCCAAACGAGCCAATATCTTGATTGCCTCGGGGTTTTCGTTACCGGTCTCGATGAGTAATTTTTTCTGTTGTTCGATCAACGCCAGGGCGGTCTCCGTAGCGCGCTTTTGCCAACCCCGTGCCACCTCTGGAGAGGGTAACGCCTTCGAGGGCAGTGGTATGATCAGGGCGGCGATTATTTCCGCACGGCGCAGCAACTGTTTATCGTCACCGAGGCTTAAAGCGTCGCAGACACGGGCTATCCGGGTAAGCACAGTCGGACGCCGTTTGATGACTTCAGCTATCGCGGCCTGAGCCGCCTGGAGAATTTCTTTACTATCGTTAGATACTGCCAGATGAATAATCCTTTCCCGATAGTTATCTTTATGTTCTTCAGGGACTTTCAGGGCCAATAGCTTCTGGTACCATTTCACCGTCTGTAGAGGCAGATTTTTCTGTTCGGCGATCTCGGCCTGCCTGGACAGGGCAAATTTCTCGTGCTCAAGCTCTACAGCGGTGCCGGCGGCTTTGGCTTTTGTTATCTTGTCCCACAGTATCCGAACTACCTCCACGCTCAACAGTTCTTCTTTATCGCCGGCAGTTTGCAGTTGTAGTGCCCACTGGTAAATTTCATCCAGGCCGAGAGATTCCAGTATTGTAAGAAACGCCCCCTGAATCCGATGTACCACATCCGGGTCGGTTTCCTGATTCAGTCGCTGCCGGAGCGGGGTTAGATATTCGGCGCCGCCGAACTTCTCGACAGCGGCAACCACCGCAAAGCGCACGGTTGCGAAGCGCACGGTATTTTCCTCACTGTCCTTGTTATCGAGCAGGTTTCTCGGTTCGGTCAGCAGCAGCGGCAGAACCTCACGACCGAGCAGTTCCGACAAGGCATACACAGCCGGGCTGCAAATACCCGGATCGGGGTCGTCCAGGGCCTGAACCATGATTTTCTTAAAATGTTTGCCTGCCTGCGGACGAAATTTTTCCTGCTCGGCGATTCTTCTCATAGCCTGGACCCATTCGCTGCGAAGGCCGGCGGAATTGTCCCGGCGTGGATAGCTTTGAGCAAGACACGCGGCTATCTGTTCGATCTGTTCGGCGGAGATTGCCTCTGCCTTGGCGCCACAGATTTTCCCCACGGATCGAACAGCCTCTTGTACCACGGCATCAACCTGCCTGACTGGGTCCTCCGCCAGTAACTTTAGCGCCTGCCAGAGAGCCGGCACCGATTCCAACGTACCTAAAGCACTCAATAAGGCGGCTTGTACGGCAGGTTCGGTTTCCTTCTTTAGCTGTTCCAGCAGTGCCTCGGCAGTGGGATGGACGATCTTATAATCCAACTGAGCCAGCGACAACGCAGTCAATCGTCTTACCTGGGGCTGATTATCGACGATGAACTGCGGTAAGAGTTCCACAAGCTGCTGGGCAATCGGGCCAACACGGACCGAAGCGGTTTTGCACCAGTCGTTTATCCTTTCCAAAGCCCAAATCCGCAACAGGTCTTCCTGCTGATCGACAAGGTAGCCTTTCAGAAACTTCAGTTTTTCATCGGGACTGACCAGAAGATCGAATTTTTCCGTTTGGGCCTGGAAAAACCGCTCCCGCCAACGTGCCGTTTCCTGTTTCTCTTGCTGCTGATGGAGGTTGACGTCGCGAAGTCTCGCTTTCTGACGGCTCATCAGCCACAAGAGAAAAGCAGGTTCGTTCATCTTCCGCAATTGGGGCAGTGTACTATTAAGAAATTGCTTATTATCCAGCGGTTCAGGCAAATACAACATATTAGACAGGGCTGTCGCGGCTCGGCTGCGAATATGGGCGTTATCGTCGCTTAAGAGCTTGGCCAACGTCAGTACAGCCTTGGAATCTATAATCAATTCGAGTGCCCTGATGCCTGCCATGCGATGAGCGGGAGTATCTGATTTGTCGGCAACCAGTCCGGCCAGCCGTTCTGAAACGCCGTTGTGGCATTTCACCAGGGCCTGCGCCGCCCATGAAGACAGTTCAGTATGACCGGAAAGAAGCGACTGAAAAAGAGGCTCGATAAAACTTCTCGGAACCGCTCGCACTGATTGGTCGATAACAGGTTCATCGTTCAACGCGGCGATTGCCTGACAGATAATAATCCTCGCGGTAACGTCTTCGTTATCGGACACTGTCTGGAATATTTTGATCAGATCAGGGTGGGCATGGGCGTCCTGCAATAGTGCCTGTGCATTGGCTCGGCGCAGTTCCAACGGAGTGTCCGGGTTGCGAACCACCTGGATCATCAGGTCATTCTTGGAGGGTTTTTCCGCTGCCGGCGGCGGAGTCTGGGCTTCGACAGCGGCGTACAGTAACCCGACCCAACAGAGTAGGGCAAGCGGCATCTTCAATCCTGTACTCATTTTGGACAACACCGGCTATAACTCCCAACAAAGTAGCTATCAGTACCGCGACGGAACCATCCCACAGTAACAATAATCCGAAAAAACAGTTCCAATATACTCACACACCCTAACCATACCCCACAGTTGGTATTCTGTCAAACAAAACCACTTTTGATAGTGGTTGAAAACTGTCATTGCTCTTTCAGGGCACTAAATATATAATAATTGGCGTGAGCATTATATAATGAAACATAAAATCAAGACTTTCCTCTGGGCCGTTGTGGCGATTCTGGCGTTGGGTTTTCTGGTTTATTCAACCCCAAAAGAGACGTTCCGTCAGGCAATCCGCCAGGTCAGTTGGTATTGGGTTCTGGCGGCTTTAGTGCTGTATTTTACGGCCCAGACCCTCTTGGCCAGTCGTTGGGTATTGCTGCTGCGGGTACAGGGCATTTGTGTCTCGCAGTTTCAGGCCATTCGTCTGACCTATATGGGCCTGTTCTACAACAACTTTATGCCCGGCGCCGTTGGCGGCGATCTGCTCAAGGGCTGGTATGTTACCCGCCACAGCGCAAAGCATCTCAGGGTCGAGGCTGCCGTTACCGTTTTTGTGGATCGGCTGGTCGGGCTGACCGGAATGATTCTCGTAGCCGGAATTGCCAGCCTGTTTGTGGGACCGGAATTGGGCCTGGAAATAAAGAATTATGGGCAATTGCAGATACGCTGGCTGGTATGGGGTATCTTCCTGATAATGGTGATTGTCTCGATCATTTTCCTGAGCCGACATGTGCGGCGGGTCCTGATGATCAGTTATATTTTACAGAAACTACCATTTGAGAAGGTACTTCGTCAGATTGACGATGCCATCCGTATTTATCGCCATCATCAGCGGGTCATTTTGATTTCCCTGATTTTGACCGCTTTGATCCAGGGACTCTCGATTGTGGCTATATGGCTGCTGACCCAGTCACTGCATTTTGACAAAGTTACTTTTGTGCAGTGCCTGATAATTATGCCTATTATCTGGGTCGTCAGTGCCGCTATCCCCGTACCCGGCGGGATCGGGATTATCGAGAACTGCGTCAAGTATCTGTTTTGCCTGGTGATTAACCCGGACTCTCCGGGCCAGGCTGTCGGCCAGGCCGTTGCGCTGGCGCTGCTGATCCGAATTATGATATGTTTATGTTCACTGCCGGGCGCTTTGGTGCCGATCTTCGGCGGACATCTGCCCAAAAGAAGCGAAATGGCCAAAGAAATTATTGGGTGAACGAGTTCCGTAGGATGGGCTTCAGCACATGCTGTCTGGCTGGGGTGGCACCTTTCTGTATTTCAGAGAGGTGTTTTTGGATTCTTGTAGGGTGGGGCTTTGACCCACGCGTTTTTCTAATACCCGAT
>DAOVXR010000272.1 GCA_030636065.1 Sedimentisphaerales bacterium
CATCGACCTTTTCGTATCGGCCGAAATCACCACTTTTTTCAAGGTTCCAGTGGGATGAACTGAAATTGCGTTTAATCTCGATCTTGACAGCCACATCCCGCGTGTTCTTAACCTTGACCCGGAAGGTACGAATCTCATCCCAGCCCCAGATGTCTCGTTTGTGGTTAAAGCGATGATTCGCCGTACGGTAATCCATCAGTTTCGGCTCGACCACCACATTGTCAACTGCGCCTAAATTTAATTCCACATCCTCATCTACCGGTATATACTTAAAACTCGACTGTCCTTCGTATGAAAGATGTTTTTCCTTATCGACACTGCGATATACCTTCAGCGCCCCGCCGGGTATCGGCGTCTCGCCCAGCTTGTGTTCTTCATCGTTCTTAAAACTGATAAACCGCACAACCTTGTCCCCGTATCGCTGTTCTTCGTATTTATATAGATTCACCACCGGCACTTCGTCAACTGTAAAACTCGGCAGCCGTTTCGACCAGCCGTTTTTGATCGTCTCAGTCCCCTCGATGGTATAGAGAAAATACTCACTCAGCCCTTCCTTCTTGATTTCTTTAGGCCGATACGCGGCGCCAACCGCCTTGGCGTCCAGTAACATAATCGCACCTTTTTTGACTGCCCTTCTACGGAGTTCCTCCCTTGCCTCCGGCAGGGGAACCACTTCACCCGGTCGGCCATAGGGATACTGCCGCCGTGCCAACTCGGCGATTCTATCCAGTATGTGCACTTTACCCACAATCAGGCGTGTCTGGGCGTTTTCGTAATCTTCGCCGCTGTTGTTGGTTACCCGGACATAGCCTTGTAGCCGCATAGTCTTTTCGTCCGGCGTGAGCGTACCCATATAGAACGCCCGCCACGACAGCCCGCTCGTAAAATACGTAATCTCGACCGGCACTTTACCGCTGATACCACTCTGGATATTCCATAGCCCCAGATTCCGCACTCGCGGCGGAAATACCAGATCACAGACATCGATCTTATCCGCCTGTGCCTTGGCCAACATATCCAGACTCGTCGGATCGATCAGCGTATTGGCCCAGGAAAATTGTAACTTATTCGATCCCCGTTTTAGCGTCAGCGACCGGCTCTCACGTGCCAGCGTCAGGTCAGCCGAGTTATAGATTGTAAGCTGCACCGTATCCCGCGTCGGCAGCGTTACCAGATCAACCTTCGCATCGGCAGCCGCGAACAAAACAGCAATGATTATCAATGTATAAAATAAACGTTTCATCATAAAACTCCTTTCGTTTCAGGGTGGCATGCTTTATGCGTAGCTTATGCAAAGCATAAGCAAGCTTAAGCATGGTTGTTTTTCGGTCAGCCAGATTTATTATCTTCTTTTCCCACCCGGCCGAATATTAAGTTGTTGATAGTGCATCTTTAGTTCCCTGACAGCCGGCCCGTCATTATTCCGGGCGGGCAGTTTTATCTCGAATTGCAATGTGTTCGCGTCTTTGCGTTCGTATTTCATATCGCAATCGACCATTTTCCATTCACCGGGAATATTTTGGATCATAGTCAGGACAGCCGGTTTATCTTTGAAGTTCTCGATTTTGGCCGTGATCACAACATCCTTGTCATAAAGAACGAGTTTGGACTTATTGTTATATTGTTTATTTATGTCACGGTCGCTCATTTTGCGTTGCGTTACGACAATGTCGCGACTGTCGCCGATATATAGCTCCATCTTTTCGCCGATTGGCACCAGGGCTGTATGGTCCTCGCCCAGAAAAATGGTGCCTTTACTGCCGTCGTCCTGAAACAGACGTGCTTTACCCCCCCACATCGCGAACTTGCCTAATTTGCTCTCGGCATTGTTCTCAATGCGGTAGCTGACCGGGATACCCACATTCTTATCGGGTACTTTTTCCGGGTCCCACGGCAGTTTTCTCGCGTCGAACGTCCATACTTTGGTAATCGGTACACCGGGCGTCTTGAGAAACAGTAATTGTTTTGTTTCTTCGTGAGCGATACCACGCTCGAATGCCTCGCCATAGTCGAGCAGTATCCGGGCCTTGTCGAAATCCTCGCCCGAAAAGTTCCGCAGTATCAGGAAGCTTTTCAGATCGACCTGCGATTCTTCTTTATCTGCCACGGCCTTGTATGTTATCAGCCGGTCGATATTGCTCAGCAGATAACTGATTCGTACTTGTTCTTCCAACGCGTCTTTGCTCGCTATTTCCCAAACCAGTGCCGCTTCGTTCGGCGGATAGCTTACATTCAGCAGCGTTACCTGCCCCGGATGACCGATTACCGCCAGGCGTATCGAATCGACATCGATACTAACCCCCTTCCAGGAGAAGTCCACCTTGTTCAATCCCTTTTGGAGGGTTAAAACCCGTTCTTCCTCTATTAACGTTGCCTGCGGATTATCTAACCTGATAATCGTCGCCGCCCGTTCCGGCAGTGCCACCAGCTTGATCCGCCCCTGCGCAACTCCGCTGCCGACCAACAGCAGCACCAGCAACGCAGACACAATTCGGATGTTCCTTTTAGCGTTCATAATTCAATCTCCTTATGTTAAAAATTTATTTGTAGCCGTTCACGGGTTTTTTCTCTTATTAGCCCCTGCTGTTAAGCGGGGGTTCTTATTAGCCCCCGATGTAAAATCGGGGGATTCTTCTATAGGGTGGGGTCTTACCCTACGCGTTTTTTTTTTGTCATTCCTGCGGAGGCAGGAATCCAGTTTTTCTGTATTCAATATTTCTTTAATTCGACGTTCGAATTTGAATGTTGAACGTTCGATGTTCACATTCGTCATTTATTCCTCATACTGGTTTCCTGATTCCTCATTAACTTTCAACGACCGGTAAGCGCTCTCGAATCCACGTGTAATCTCAATTTCCGCCGGCAGGGTACGGGTATTGCTTATCTCGATTCGCCACGTTCGCACCTCATCCCAGCCGGAGATATTGTTCTTATTATCGAAGGTATAATTTTCCGTGTGAAACTCCATCAGTTTCGGCTCGACCTTCACCTGCCGGGCCGGGCCTAAGTTCAACTCCACACCTTCGTTCACCGGGATGTACTTTATATTAGACCCGCCTGCGTATGAAAGGTTCCGCTGCTCATTAACCTGGCGATATATTTTGATATTACCGGTCATCTTGACCAGATATCCGAGCAGGCTGTCGCCGTACCGACGCACAAGTCGGACGAACGCCACCTCATCACCCTGCTGATGGGCCTCGATCAAAGCTTCGTCACTTAGCTCCATTTAGCACGCATGCTCCTTCTGATATCTAAGACGAGTCTGCCACAGGACCGGTTGACAAAAAAGTACCAAAAATACCCAAA
>DAOVXR010000323.1 GCA_030636065.1 Sedimentisphaerales bacterium
CCGATTGTTTTGTGGATCGACGAAATTGAAAAAGCGTTCGCCTCAGCGGCCAGTCGTAATACCGACGGCGGTCTGTCGCAACGCATGTTCGGCACCTTACTGACGTGGATGCAGGAACATACCGAACCGGTATTTCTGGTGGCGACAGCTAACGACATTGGGGCGCTTCCGCCTGAGTTGCTGCGGAAAGGAAGGTTCGACGAGATATTTTTTGTCGATCTGCCAGACAATGAAACACGTAAAGAGATATTCGCAATTCATCTTCGCAAACGCGGACGAGAAGTGGAACAGTTCGATCTTGACGTGTTGGCGGATACGGCTGGCGGTTTTAGCGGAGCGGAAATCGAGCAGGCCATCATATCGGGACTGCATGAAGCGTTTTCAAGTGAAAGAGAACTTGAAACGGCAATAATTGTAGAAGCAATCAAAAGTTCTCCGCCACTGTCGGTAACGATGGCTGAGAAAATTTGTGAATTACGTCAGTGGTCAAAGGGTCGATGTGTACCGGCGGGTTGACGCGAGTGTAACCATTCACGCTTTTTATCCGCCTGTGGCGGACTTTATTTTGCCCTTTCAGGGCTGATAAGGAAAGTGGCCAATCAGGCAGCATGGGCTGAAGCCCATCCTACGCGACTTCGGGCCTAATAAAGAAATGGTGCGATACATCGCACCCTACTTGACTAACAAATGCGGGCGAGACGCCCGCGTTACGGGTTTTGTCAGAGTGCCTAATAATTTGGAAGCATTTGTTTGATTATCCCCACTACCTTCTCAGCCGCCCCCGGCTGGACAATCGGCTCGACGAGTTCCCGCAGGTCATTACGCATTTGTCGCAGTTTATCCGTATCGTTCAACAACTCCAGAACCTTCCGCGTTACCTGCTTTTTGCGGAACCCAAGCGGAATGAATTCCGGCACTATCTCCCTGCCGGCCAGAATATTAACAAGGCTGATATATTTTGATTTTATTATCCATCGGCCCGCAAGATGCCACTGCACCAAATTCACATGATACATAACCACCATCGGGCAGTGTTGAGCCGCCACTTCGAGGGTCGCTGTTCCCGATGCCACCAAAGCCAGGTCGGCATGGCGTGTAACCGCTTCTATACCGGAGCGGCGAATCTCAACATTTAGTTTTTTAGAGGCCTGTTCACGCAACACAGCTTCATATTTCTCGCTCACAGCGGTTGTTACAAACCGTGCTTTCGGAAATTCCTCTCGGATTCGCCGGCCGATTTCCAACATCACCGGCCATAATCGTTCGATCTCATGGCCTCGCGAGCCGGGCAGTAGTGCAATGGTGGGAAAGTTGTTATGGTTATTTTCTTTTCCGTGTAGATCGGCTGCTTTAATGAGATTGTCATCGTCGAAAAGCGGATGTCCCACATAATCGACCTGTATATCCCGTTCTCTAAACCATTGTTGCTCAAAGGGCAATATACATGCCAAACGATCTGTCCGCTGCCGCAGTTTGCCTGCCCGCCACGCACCCCAGGCCCATAATTGCGGCACAATATAATATAAAACCGGAATTCCCAGTTCTTTAGCTGCCTTGGCCACATGAAAGTTCCATGCCGGCGAGTCGATTACCACAACCAAGCTGGGCCGCTGCTGTTGAAAATACTGTTTTACCCGCCCCAATAGCTTGTAATAAAAGCCTACCTGACCTATGGCGTGTGTGAGCATGGCGCTTCTATCCACCAGGTTTTCCAACAGGTTACAGCCTTCCCGCTGCATAGCCGGACCGCCCAGACCATCGCAATCGATATCGGGCAGCTCCCTGCGAAGCTGCGTCACAAGGGCCGCAGCGTGTTTGTCGGCACTGGCCTCAGCGGCACTGATAAAAATTGTCCTGGTCTGTCCGGTAGTCATAGCATAGAAAATGACGGATATGACCGCTAATGTCAAGAAAATGAATGAAAAACGAATAAAAGGTAAATTTTAGCCATCTGCGACAAGTTAGAAAATTATGCAGTAACACCTCTCTGAAATACAGAAAGGTGGCACCCAAGAAGTTCTAATCACAAACCGGAAGCTTGTGCTACATTTGGCTAAAATGTTACTCTAAAAGGGAGACAGGAAAAAGGTTTGTCGATAGCGCAATGTTCGGGTCGTTATAACGACATCTTCAGTGGTTGCACGAACTTAAGGCCAATACCGTATCTCGTTACGGCCGGCTCTTCGCCTGATGGTTGACCATCGAGAGTCTTCACGCGAACCACCTCACCGACCGATGTAATCTTGCCTTCGGGCGGAAAACGCTGATCCTGAGGGTCAACTCCGAGTGCCAAAGACAGCCGATCACCCGTATTGATATTGTCCAAAGTAGTCTCAAAGTAAGTGCCGCCGGTACTTACATTCTGAGTAACCGCGTGCCAGAGATTGCCTCTGTTAACATTCTCAAGGTGAAAATCAAGCGGCAGGCGAATATCAAGCCGTCTGTACTGTCTTTTTTCCACTGCTTCAGCCATCAACGATCCACTTTCAAGTGCTTTAACCACCTCGATTTATACTAAACTCCAGCGCACTACACAATAGTAAGAGCA
>DAOVXR010000226.1 GCA_030636065.1 Sedimentisphaerales bacterium
CCCTTTTTTTGAAATATAAGGCGTATCAATATATACCAGATCGAATTTCCCCTCTATCTCGAAAACATCCTTATTTACAGCCTTATTTTGTTGACCGTTACGGAAAACCGCCTGATTTGCTTCAGCAACAAATTGGCTGAAATGGACTTCAAAAGGAGTGTCCCATGTTACTTTGTTTCCGAAGTTTCTTTCAACGTCAGAGAGTCTTATATAGAGATTTTTTCTGTGAAACAGGTTGTACGGCCTTTTTATAATACAAGCCTGAAAAAGAGCAAAACAGGCAATCGCTTTTTTGTAGATGTCCTCGATTCTTGCGATATTGGTAACAACCATATCGATCCAATTATTTTCCTCGTCGGTAAAATAAATATTTTCGAAAGTATCGGAAATAAAAGTGGGATATTTTACTTTATTGTGCTTTTTAAGGAGAAAACACACGTCCTCTTCCGACAGTTTAGTCTCGTCGTTCTCAATGAGTGCCTGGCCAATATGCCAATTAAACTTCAAGATGTCATTATAGGTAACCTTTTTGCCTTTATCTTTTAGAACATAACCAACACTTCCCGTACCACCAAAGGCATCGAGGACCGTGTTGAAATCCAAATCTGCAATCGCATTCCATATCCACTCTGCTATTTTGAGCTTACTTCCCTGAAACCGCGTAGATGGGAATACCGCATCGTCTTCCAGAAGAAGCATCTGCCGCTTACTCATATTAGTTATTTTGGACCGCATATTTTATCTCTTCAGCTTTTTGTACTCGATATATTCTTTCAAGTTCTTATATGGAGCATTAGGCAGATCAATAGCCCTTGCCATATCTTTTGTGAGGTAATACATCCAGTAGTCATCATAAACATCCTCACCAAGTTCGACAAAAGGCCCTTTGCCGTGGATTAAGCGGTCAATTTGAGTAATTGAACCTATATTTTTCGTATTGCCGCTTCCCGGCCGGTCAATTGCGATTTCATATTTTTCCTGTACAAAGAAATCAAAATCTCTGATAACGGATGTAATGTTTTTCAAATCGTTCAATTGATATGTTCGTTGTTCATCAAGAACGTCATCGGTTCTGGAATATATTACTCCTAAAACGAAATGACCGACATACTCGCTATATGGAAAGGTGATGTTTTTCGTACTATTCCTATCCCGAAAATATCCCGTGAATGCCCCCAGAGTCATACCATTAACACGATTGTCATTCTTTCGATAAGTACTTTTAATATCGACAGCGAACTTATTGTTATTGCCGTCGATAAAAGTAATATCAGGGTAAAAATTCTGCTCTTTGCAAAGAATGATTTTGTAACTATTTTCCTGAGCGAACCGACAAATATTCGGAAAAAGAAGGAGCTCCATTATTTTAGAGATCACCTTGGTATCGACGGAAATAGTGTAAATATTTCTGGCAATATCAATAAAACCCTTAATAATCCAGTCGCCTTCTTTGGTGGAAACAGCGGAATTGAAAGATGTAACCAATTTGGTAAGTTGTTTTTTCAACTTCTCTTTACGTTTTGTTCTATTATCAGAAACCGGCATATTTCTGCCCCAATTATGGATGTAAAACAATGCAATAAGGTATTTTACTCAAACATATTGCTTTTTTCAAGAAATTCCAAGGTGTCATCGATTCGTTTTAATGTCTTTTGTTTACCTAATAATATCAAGCTGTCGTCGATTGGCGGGCTGATTGTTGTGCCGGTGATGGCCACTCGAATCGGCTGTGCGACTTTGCCCATTCCGACCTCATTTTTCTGACAAAGCTGCTCAATCATTGTATGTAGTGATTCCTTGTCCCAGACCTCCAATTCCGAAAGCGCCGTCCGTACCTGCCCAAGTAAATCAGCCGCTCCTTCTTTCCGTAACACCTTTTTTACAGCCTTCGGATCGAATTCGACCTTCTCGATAAACAGAAATCCGCACTTATCGGCAATCTGCTCGAATGTCTGAGCGCCCTGATTGGCCCGTAAAATGTAGGCAAGTGTCTCATCGTCTTTTTGTGCCAGTGGCGATTCGGACACTGTAAGATAATCTTTGAAATGCTTCAGCAGCCGTTCCGGACCGACCCTGCGGATATGTTCGGTATTGAAGGCAACCAATTTCTGCCTGTCGAACAGGCTGTTCGTCTTGGCCAACCGTTTGATGTCGAACGCCTCGATCAGTTCTTCCAGCGACATTATCTCGCGATCATCTCCCGGCGACCAGCCAAGCAGCGCGGTAAAGTTGACCATCGCCTCCGGCAGATAACCGCCATGGAAAAAATCCACCACGTTTATCTCCGGCAGATGAACGCCGAGATGTTCCGCCATTGCGCTGATTATCGGCGCATCAGGCGAACTCTTCCCAGCCAGAAATGATTCGAACTCACCGATTTCCAGTCCTGCCGCCTGAGCCAGTTTTGCCTTGTCAATGTCGGGTTTGCCTTTGATAACCTTAAGCAGCGTTTTCGCCCGATCGCGCTTGGAAAGTTTGCCGCCGCCTTCGCTGACTGTTACCGACATGTGGGCATAGGTCGGCCTGCGAAACCCCAGCGCATCCTGCAGTAACTGATGGTTCGGCGTGTTCATCAGGTGTTCCTGACCGCGAATTACATGAGTAACACCCATCAGTTCGTCATCGACCACGCAACCGAAATGATAGGTCGGAAACCCATCGGACTTCTGAATAACAAAATCGCCGAATTCACCGCCCGGAAAACTCACCTGTCCTCGAACAATATCCTCGACAACAATTGTCTCCGATTCCGGCACAACAAATCGCACAACTGCAAGACGGCCTTCAGCACGGGCCTTTTCGACGTCCCCGGCATCAGGGAACGACTGGGGACGCGGATAGATAAAGGTCTTTTTTTCAGCTATGGCCTTATCCCGCATTACCTTGAGTTCTTCCGGCGTCTCAAAACAGTAATACGCCTTACCCTCATCGAGTAGTTTTTTCATATACCGGTCATATATATCGCGACGCTGCGATTGCATATAAGGTCCGTTCGGTCCGCCGACGTCCGGTCCCTCGTCCCAGTCGATACCAAGCCATCGCAGGTCTTCGATTACCTGCTTTGTCGCGGTGGGCGTGTTACGTTTCTGGTCGGTATCTTCAATCCGCAGGATCATCTTTCCCCCGTTATGCCTGGCCATCAGCCAGCAGAACAGAGCCGTCCTCGCACCACCCACATGCAGATACCCCGTCGGCGACGGCGCAAATCGAGTAACTATCATCACTTATAACTCCAAATAAAATGATTTATGAGACCCTGAGTCTAATTGTAATCCGGTTTTAAATCAATACCTAAAAATAAAGATGTCTATTGTAAGAGACTTTGACGGCGGTACAAAAGGTCTCTATAATACGAGGGTTCTGTAATTATGAAAAAAACAAAATGGTGGTAAAGGATATAAACAGAAAGGATCGGCTTATATGGCCAAGAATGATTCAACGGACTCAATCGACTTCGTCCGGACGATAGTCGCGGAGGATGTAAAAACCAACAAATGGGACGGTCGGGTGATAACCCGCTTTCCGCCGGAGCCGAACGGCTATCTGCATATCGGGCATGCCAAGAGTATATGTCTCAATTTCGGCATCGCCGCCGAAAATGAAGGTGGCCTGTGCAACCTGCGTTTCGACGACACCAACCCCATCAGGGAAGAAGAAGAATATATCAAATCGATTATTGCCGACGTCCGCTGGCTTGGCTGGAACAGGCAGGACAGGCTTTTCTACGCCTCGGACTATTTCGAGCAGATGTACGAGTACGCCGTGCAGCTTGTCAAGGCAGGCAGGGCGTATGTCTGCGATCTTGACGCCGAACAAACAAGGGAATACCGAGGCACTCTGACCACCCCCGGCAAAGACAGCCCATATCGAACCCGTCCGAACGATGAAAGTCTCGACCTCTTACAG
>DAOVXR010000187.1 GCA_030636065.1 Sedimentisphaerales bacterium
ATATGCGGCATCGGCAAAAAACTCTTGCCAGAACCGAGAATCTGTTGCATTATGGATGTCTGATTGGTCATGTAGGATGGGCTTCAGCCCATGCTGCCAGACTTTATGACATTCTTAACATAGTATTAACAAGCAGTTAAGGAAACATTATTCTCATGCTTGAATCGTTGTTTTCACCGAAATCAGTCGCAGTCATCGGTGCCTCGCGAACCCCCGGCAAAGTGGGACATGAGGTGGTTAATAATCTTATCAATGGCGGTTTTGAGGGCGATATAGTTCCGATAAATCCCTCTGCCGATGAGGTATTGGGTCTTAAATGTTATCCCGATCTGAAGGATTACCCCGGAAAAATCGACCTTGGGATAATTGCCATCCCCACCGGATTTGTTCATGCTGCCACCGAGAGTTGTGTTGCCGCTGGCGCTGGTACCGTTGTGGTCATTACCGCGGGGTTCAAGGAAGTCGGCGAGGAAGGCGCCCAACTGGAAAAGGAACTTGTCCGTTATTGTGCTGCCCAGGGGGTAAGGTTGATGGGGCCTAACTGTCTGGGGCTGCTTAATACTCACGCAAAGCTGAACGCCTCTTTTGCCTCCAGAATGCCCAAGGCGGGGAATATTTCCGTTTTATCTCAGTCTGGCGCCTTGGTAACCGCTATTCTGGACTGGTTTGCCGCCCGGCAACTGGGAATGGGCAAAATGGTAAGTATAGGTAACAAAGCTGACCTGAATGAAAACGATTTTCTTCGGGTCTTTGCCGAGGACGAAAAGACAGATGTTATCGTGGGATACCTGGAAAGCATTATAGATGGTGATGAATTTATTCGCGTTGCCGAGGCCACTTCTTCTATCAAGCCGGTGATGATTCTCAAGGCCGGTACTACACAGGCCGGCACAAAGGCTGCTTCTTCACATACCGGCAGTCTGGCGGGCGCCGACATTGCTTATGGAGCGGCATTTCACAGGGCCGGTGTAATTCGGGCTGAAGGGTTCGAGGAACTCTTTGATTACGCCACCGCCTTCGCCATGCAGCCCCTGCCCCGTGGGAATCGCGTTGCTATTATCACTAACGCCGGTGGGCCGGGTATTATGGCGGCTGATGCTGTGGAAAATTCAGGTATGGAGGTCGCTGTTCTGTCGAACAGTATTGCCACTGCCTTGAAAAAGAAGCTTCCTGACGCAGCCAGCGTTGGTAATCCTATCGATGTGCTCGGCGATGCCGAGCCGAACCGCTATGTAATGGCTGTCAATGCGGCCCAGGATGATGATGGTGTTGACGCTATTGTTGTTATTCTGACGCCTCAGGCAATGACCTTGCCCGCGGAAACGGCCCGATCCATTGCCAAATGCCTGCGAGGGGAAAAACCCGTAATGGCCTGCTTTATGGGTGGCGAAGACGTAATGCCCGGCAGAGATGAACTCGTAGCTCGCAATTTACCCGATTATCCCGCTCCTGAACGGGCCGTGGCTGCCTTGAAAGCCATGTACGATTATTCCGCCTGGCGCAATCGTCCGCCGAGAATTGTAACCCGATTTCCTGTGAACAGACACAAGGTCGAGCGTATTATTGCCCGGCACCTTCGTATGCAGCTTAATCAGATCGGAGAACACAAGGCCAAGGAGATTCTCCGTGCCTATACCTTTAATGTTCCCCCCGGCGGCCCAGCCGTCTCTGCTGAGGATGCCATCGAGGTTGCAGAACGAATCGGTTATCCGGTTGCGATGAAAATATCTTCGCCGGACATCCTTCATAAATCCGATATGGGAGGCGTGAAGCTGAACCTCCCCCGTGCCGGCGCCGTCCGGGACGCCTACGACCTGATGATGCTCCGAATTGGCCAGCGAGCACCCGGCGCCAACCTGGAAGGCGTTTATGTAGAGAGAATGTGCTCTCATGGCAGGGAAGTTATTATCGGGATGACCCGTGATCCCCAGTTTGGTCCGATGTTGATGTTCGGGCTGGGTGGTATATTTGTGGAGGTTATGAAGGATGTTACCTTCCATTTGGCCCCGATTACCCACGATGAGGCCATGCAAATGCTTAAATCAACGCGTTCATTCGCCCTGCTCGAGGGCGTACGCGGCCAGGCGGGAGTCGATCTCAATGCGATTGCCGACGGACTTCAGCGAATCAGCCAATTGGTAACCGACTTCCCTCAGATAGTCGAAATGGACATTAACCCATTCATCGTCGGCCCAGTCGGAACCAACCCCATCGCCGCCGATGCCCGGATTACCATAAAATGATTGGTAACCGTTCACGGGTTCTTGTTCTTGATAGTCCGCCGCAGGCGGATTCTTTACCAGTTCCCGATGTAAAACATGCCCCTGCGAAGGTGGGGGGCAGGGATCGGGGGGGTCTTCTGATAGGGTAGGGCTAATTGCCCCATGCGTCTTTCTGTGTTCTACCCTCTACTCTCTTACCGGGGTAATATTCCTGATTTCGTCGATCAGGGAATCCGATTGTTGTTGGTGAAATTTGGTGCCGATAGTGAACCAGCCGTCAGCGTGGTCAACGCAGCGGATTACAACAGCGATAAGATTTGTCTGTTGTTCGGAATCGTTCCCGGCAATCGAAATCATAATATTCTCATTCAGCTTCAATGGCTTTGGGTTCAACAACCCGATTCCGGAACGGGAAATGTTATGAACAATGATTTTTTCAGCAGGGCCCGTTCTTAAATTACCTTTAACCCGCTGTATTTTTCTAATCATGGCTCGTAACCGAAAATGATACCGTAAATGTTTTCTGCCGGTGTAATTATCCGTCTCTATCCAATTAAAATCGGGCGATAAAGGTTGAACCGAAGCTACATCATTTTTTTCGCTGTCGCTATTATCAACTTTTAGAGTTTGCTGTATCAATTTATTGAAGGCCTTTACAATTTCCTTGTCGAACTTTTCCTGGGCCTGATCTTCGAGGTGTTGCAAAGCGTCTTCTACGGAAAATGTATGCTCACGATAGGGCCGTACGGAAGTCATAGCGTCAAAGGTATCAACAATGCCGGCCAAACGTCCCATGATGGATATTTGCTCGCCCTTGAGGCCGTTTGGATAACCGGAACCGTCCATCCTTTCATGGTGTTCGATTACTACGGCCATGGCCTCCGGGGGCAGATCTGAAACCTCTGATAAATGCGCACGGCCAAGCTCGGCATGGTTCTGAAGTTGGGCATACTGAGCGTTAGTCAGCTTTCCCGGTGCGTTCAACAGTTCGCTGGGGATAAATATCTTGCCTATATCGTGAAGCATTGCGCCGGTGCCAAGCGTGTTTAGAACCTGCTGGTCGGTCAGTCCTATTTTATTGGCCAGAGAAATCGATGAAGAGCAAACATTCACCAGGTGGGTGGCGGTATAGAAATCGTGATTGGAAATCTCGAATAGACGGCCGAAAGCGTTCTGATCCTGCATTATCAGTTGTACGGTTGCGTGGGCCATTTTGGCCGTTCGGTCGATTTCATTTTGGCCAGGCGGCTTTAGAAGTATCTGATTGGCCAGTTCCATACTGGTGGAATACAGAATTTCTGTTTTTCGCTCCAGTTGTGTATTGGTGTCTGAAACAATTTTTTCTATAGACGCTTCGATGGTCCGATAATACACCTGATGGTCTTTGACCGACACATAGACAAAATCCACTCCGGAGTCCATAAGCCGCTGATAATCCTTTTGGCCGAAATGAAGATCGGTACTGCGATATAAATGGTAGGACCGGCCGTTGAAAAGATACACTTCAAGATCGGCCAAACCTTCCGGCGGCACACTCCGCAACGGAACAGGCAGATAACCGGCCTGATGGCACAACTTGCAATCCAGAGAATTATTATCTGACGCATTTTTCTGAGCGGTTTCGCGCGTATCTATCTCTGTTTTTGTGTTATCCATTTGTACCGGTCCCAGTCGAAATTTCCCGATATGCCATTACATAACTATTTTGCGGATAATGCCTTATGTGTGATGCGACCGCCAAAAATCCGAAAAACGCCACAAAACAGAGCCAATGCTCCAAAATCGAGGGGCAAAGAACTTTTGACGCTGGCGTCATGTTTGGCCCTGCCGGAAAAAATCATCCACGACGGATATATCGACATCCTGTTACGTGATACCGCTAAAAGCCCGAAAAGGTGTCTGTTTTGGCGAGTTCCCTACGTTAAAGCCCATTCCCAATGCCCGGTATATTATCGACTTGTTTGATAATAATTGTTAATTTTTCTAAAAATGGATAGACGTGTATGTTGACAGGAGGCATCTTTTTTTATAGAATGCCCCTCCCGACAAGTTAGTTTTTGTTGCGGAAGATGAGATATGATGTGCCGCGGCTGTATCGGCCGTGTTTTGTTAAGCTGACAGGTACGAATTATAAGGGGCGGTTAGCTCAGTTGGCTAGAGCGCCTGCCTTACAAGCAGGATGTCACAGGTTCAAGTCCTGTACTGCCCATTAGCATAAAAAAGGG
>DAOVXR010000334.1 GCA_030636065.1 Sedimentisphaerales bacterium
ACACCCAGCGGAGCGGCTTTGCGGCTCCTGTGGATGGCACAAAACAAACCCGAGTTTTTCAAATCTATCATTTCCATCAAGCATAAGACCGGCAAATAAAGCTACAACGCATCCAAATACTATATTAAATCACGCTTTATATTCATAAGTATTTAATGTAAAAGAAGTTAACGGAATATCCCCACATATTTAATCGGATGCCCAATGAAACATAATATATATTATGGGACTATCGATTTCCTGTAATTCAGGGGCGGTTTCATATTACAAAAAACCGGACTGGACAGGAAACACCAATAACCATAGAATTCGGAAATCAAATATATGCATTATTCACCGATAAAATTCAAACCAATATTCAAACAGCGGATATGGGGTTCCGATCGACTAAAGCGATTGTTCAATAAAGACCTGCCTCCCGATGAGCCGATTGGTGAATGCTGGGAGTTAGCTGACCTGCCCGATGACAAAAGCAAAATAGCCGAAGGACCGATGGCCGGGATGGATATTCGTCAACTTCTAAATGAGCACGGTACAGCCCTGGGATTTACCGATGAGCAATGCAAATTCCCTTTCGGATTGTTAATTAAGTTTCTCGATGCCAACGATGTCCTTAGTGTTCAGGTTCATCCGGACGACAAGACCTCGCACCTGTTCGCCGGCGCCCGCCACAAAACGGAATGCTGGTACGTTCTTGAAGCCAAGCCAAATTCGGTAATCTATCGCGGCCTGAAACCACAGGTCAACAGAGAAAAACTAACTGAATCGTTAAAAGAAGGAAATGTTGAAAAACTGATGAATGTGTATCCGGCCCGAAAAGGCGATTTCCACTTTCTGCCAGCCGGAACAATCCATGCCCTGGGCTCAGGTGTGGTCATAGCGGAGATACAAATACCCTCGGATACCACTTATCGACTGTATGACTGGAATCGTAAAGACAGCCGCGGCCACAGCCGTGAACTGCATATCGAACAGGCTCTGGCATGCATTCACTATAGCGATAGCGAAGCCCCCCCTACTAACAATAATATTATCGGACTTTCGGCGGTTGCATCAACCCTGATAAATATCGGCAACAGTCTCGGCAAGGCAAAATTATTGGTTGAATGTCCATATTTCAGCGTTGTTCATGTATCATACGAAAATGGATTACGAGAGTTCTCGTCCGGGATACCGTGTGTAATGATAGCGCTAAGCGGAAATGGTGATATTTATAATAAGGATGACCTCGATAGACATTGTGGGTATAATGCCGGAGATACGATGTTGATACCGGCCGTTCGGGCAGGCGGACTTAACGCAGGGCAGGCCGGGGAATTATTGCTGGTATGCCTTGGCCCCCCCACCATTTCGGAATAACAATGTTATGGAACGATTGCAAAAAGTTATGGCCGAGGCCGGTATCGCCAGCCGACGGCACAGTGAAGAAATGATCCGAGCAGGACAGGTAAAAGTCAACGGCACAGTGGTCGTCAATTTGCCCGTATTTGTCGATCCGGCCCACGATGTAATTCTCGTGTCCGGCCGAAAACTGAAGTTCGAATCCAGGGTATATTATCTGCTGCACAAACCAAAAAAAGTACTTTGTACAAACTCCGAAAAGGAAGGCCGTCTTCGAGCAATCGATTTGCTAAAAGGCGTCAAAGAAAGGGTCTATCCGGTCGGGCGGCTCGATAATGAATCAAAAGGACTGCTTCTGATGACCAATGACGGAGAACTGGCCAACCGATTGACGCACCCCCGATATGGGGTGAGCAAAACATATTTGGCGGAAGTAACCGGCTGGATCACCGGTGAAGATGTGGAGAAATTGAAAAAAGGCATCCGCCTGCAACAGGGTCGCGCCAGTATGGAACAGATAAAAATACGGCAGCGAAACTCCCGTGTTACTATTCTGGAGATTACACTGCGAGAAGGACAGAACCGCCAGATAAGGCGAATGTTGGCCCGGCTGGGCCATTCGGTGCGTGAGTTGACCAGGATACGGATCGGCCCGCTCACTTTGCGGGGACTGGGTCCGGGCCGCTTCCGGCCGCTTAAGCCCAACGAACTTAAAACACTACTCAAACTGACCCAACAAAAAAAGACGTCTAACCCCCCTACCAAAAAAAAACCGAGGTAATTCTTTCGCAAAGAATGATGCCAGCGTCAAAAGTACTTTGCCCTCTCGATTTTGGAGCGTTGGCGTTGTTTTTGTGGCGTTTTTCGGACTTTTGGCGGTTGCATCAAGAATCGTGAACTACCGAACATC
>DAOVXR010000229.1 GCA_030636065.1 Sedimentisphaerales bacterium
GATGTTCGGCAATATGTCCGAACGGGCCTCGCAGCTAATCAAGGAAGATATGGAGTATATGGGGCCGGTGCGGCTAAGCGATGTGGAAGCCGCTCAGCAGAAGATTGTCGATATTGTGCGGCGGTTAGAGGATGCCGGTGAGATAATTATCCAGGGCCGAGGCGGTGAATCGGAACTGGTTGGATAGAAAGGTAATTAGGTATGGTACTCCTGAAAGCGGCAGAATTCGAGAAAAAGGATCAAGAAAAAATATCCTTTTTCAATCTCAATGATATTGCCGAAGAGGCGTGTCAGATAATAGCATCGGCTCGCCGGGAATCAGAGCAGTTATTAGGTCAGGCCAGGGCGGAAATTGATCGTCGTTTCGAAGAATCGCAGCGGCAGGGGTATCAGGCCGGTTATGAAAAGGGCGGCGTTGAAGGCCGTAAAGAAGGACATCAGCAGGCCCTCGAAGAAGCGAAAAAGAATTTCAGCGGTGAAAGTGCTCAGACTATCGAGGCTCTTAATAGTGTATTACAGGAATTCGCCGGGTTTAAGGATAAACTTCTCTGGCGGGCTGAGCAGGACACAACGGCCCTGGCGCTGGACATAGCCGAGAAAGTAATCAAACGGAAAATTTCAGAATCGCCCGAAAATGCCGACGTTACCGCAGAGAATGTCAAGGCGGCACTGGAACTGATTGTCCGCAACACCGATGTGATTGTAAAAATCAATCCGGGGCATCTAAAACACCTGGAAAAGATGGCAAGTAAGAATAAGCAGGATTTAGGTAAATTCAACAGCATCCGGTTCGAGGCGGATGAGAGTATCACACTTGGTGGGTGCGAGGTGATCACCGAACATGGTCGAATTGACGGTCGTCTCGAAAGGCAGATAGAACGCATTACGGAACAGTTGCTGACGGATACGCAGGAAAGATATTCTGTTGATGAGGCGGAATCCGAGCAAGATAATGAGGAATTAAGAAACCAGAATGAGGAATCAAATGAATAAGTTGTGAGTTGTGAGTGGTGAGTGGTGAGAAAGAAAGAAGAAAGAAGAGGGAACAATGACGAATAATAGAAAGACGCGTGGGTCAAAGCCTCGGTCTGTAAGAGAATGACGAATGCGGTAAATGGCGGGCATGGCCCGCCCTACAAAAGAACGAGTTATGTCTGAAAAAACTGACAATGAAAGCCTGAGAATCAGGCGGGATGTTATCGACAACACCATGGCCCTGGAAATTCACGGACGGATTTCCGGATTGAGCGGGCTGACGGTGGAGGTGAGTGACTTTGCCGCGCCTGTCGGGGCACAGTGTGAAATCGTAACGCGAACCGGACCGGCTATTCCCGCAGAAGTAATTGGTTTTCGGGGTGAGGTGGCTGTTCTGATGCCTCTGTCGGAAATGGCTGGTATAGCCTGCGGCGACTGGGTTGTCTGTCTCGGCGGGCGAGCTATGGTTCCGGTCGGAGAACATCTGCTGGGCCGTGTAATCAACGGCGCCGGAGAACCAATCGATGGTAAAGGGCCGTTGTTATGTCAGACACGGCGGTCGGTTTTCGCCGATGCTTTGTCGCCGTTAGAGCGGAGGCGTATAGACACGCCTATCAGTACAGGTATCAGGGTTATAGATGCTATGATGACTTGTGGGTGTGGTCAGCGTATAGGAATCTTCAGTGGTCCAGGCGTCGGCAAAAGTGTTTTGTTGGGGATGATCGGCCGTTATACGTCTGCCGATGTTAATGTCATCGGGCTTGTGGGTGAGCGTGGTCGAGAAGTTCAGGAGTTCATTGAAAAAGACCTTGGTCCGGAAGGGTTGGCCCGGTCGGTTGTGGTGGTGAGTATTTCGAATGAACCGGCGCCACTGCGAGTGCGAGCCGGTTTTGTCGCTACGACTATTGCCGAGTATTTCCGCGATCAGAGCAAAGACGTTTTATTATTGATGGATTCGGTTACGCGGATTGCTATGGCGCAGCGGCAGATCGGTTTGGCCCTTGGCGAACCGCCTGCCACGCGGGGCTATACGCCCAGTGTGTTTGCCTTGCTGCCGCGTTTGCTTGAGCGCTGCGGGCGGAGTCTTCAAGGCAGTATTACGGGTTTTTATACCGTTCTCGTCGAAGGCGACGATCTGAGTGAACCTGTTTCCGATGCCTTACGCGGCGTATTGGACGGTCATCTGTGGCTGTCCCGTGATCTGGCCAATCGCGGCCATTATCCGGCGGTTGATATTCTGGAGAGTATCAGCCGTGTTATGCCTGACGTGGTTGATGAAGCCCATTTGCAGTTTGCCCGGATGGTTACTCACCTGACCGCGGTTTATCGCGACATCAAGGACCTTGTCAATATCGGCGCCTATGCCGAAGGCACTAATCCGGAGTACGACCTGGCAGTTCGAGCGAGAGCGGAAATAAACCAATTTTTGCAGCAGTTAATTACAGATCGATTCAGTTTTGAGCAGGCGAGGCATGATTTGAAGGTGCTTGTCGAACGGATTGCCGGTGGTTCTGTCGGACAGAACGCGAACCCGCAGCAGTCTGCTCAGGGCGTTATGAATCAGCCGTCGCAGAATAATTTTGATAATCAGAACCAACGGCCCAAACCTGGGTTGGAGAGAATGATGGCAGGAGTGTAAAAGGCGGCAACCACAGGCTCGCTCTTGTTAAGAATCCCCCGATTTTACATCGGGGGTTAGTAGGAGCCCCCGCTTAACAGCAGGGGCTATGTCAGAGATGAAGAAATTTGAGTTTCGCCTACAAACCGTACTAAAGCTGCGACGGCAGCAGGAAGACCAGAAAAAACGGGTCGTTGGCTCTTTCCTTGCTGAGATTAACGGGTTGCAGCGTGAAGCTGTGGGAATGGCCCAGGCTATTAGTGAGCAGAGTCAGGTTCTTCAGCAGCACATTCAGGGTGCTGTGGACATAGATTGGATTACGTATTATCACGGTTATGTAGCTAACTTACAGCGGTCTATCGCTGAAAAGATCAAAGAAGTCGCCAAGGTGCAACAGAAGTTGATTCAGGCCCGCCGGGAATTGACCGAAGCGGCTCGGCAAACCAGGATTCTCGAAAAGTTGAAAGAGAAACTTATGGAACGCCACGACAAACAATTGAAAAAAATGGAAGCCCGTGAGATAGACGAAATCGGCAATCAGCTTTTTCAGCCCTCACGCCACAGTGCTTAAATAGTGAGCGTGTGGGTCAAAGCCTCGGCCTATAGAAGAGTCCCCCGATTTTACATCGGGGGCCAGTAAGAACCCCCGCTTGACAGCAGGGGCTATTGAACGTTGGATATATTTCAGTATGGGAAAAATGATTTTATCAGTTTTGTTGGTTGTCCTTGCGTTGCATTGTCTGGCTCTGCTGGGCTTTCTGGGATACGGCCTGGCGACCGACCGATTTGACGATGAAAAAAGAGTTCAGTATCTCGCTACCTGGCAGGGAGAAAAACTGGTGTCTCCGCCGCCGATCGAGGTTGTCGAGGTGAAAGAGGAAAGTCCTCAGGAAGCCAGTTCCAGAATCTATGCCGCCCAGCAGGAACGTGAGATTCTTACACGTGAGATGCGGATGTTTGCCCAACTGCTGCGTAATAAAGAAGTTGCTCTTCAGGATGCTCAGGCCAAACTGGAAAAAGACCTTAAGGTTTTACGGTCCGAACTGGAACAGTTCGACGCCCGTGTCGGACAGCATAAAAAAATGGCCCAGGAAGAGAGCTTCCGTAAGGCACTGAAGAATTATTCCAGTATGAAACCGAAACATACCAAAGATGATTTTACGAAAATGGACGAAAAGGATGTCGTCCGCTATCTGTCGGAGATGAAATCCGCTACCGCTAC
>DAOVXR010000209.1 GCA_030636065.1 Sedimentisphaerales bacterium
ACTGAAGATGAGCTTTATTATGGAAAGAGTGGCCGACAAACTGAAGATCGAGGTCGGCGAGGCAAAACTAAACGGCCATATCGAACAAATGGCGGCCCAGCAGCGAAGACGACCCGAACGACTACGCGATGAACTGCAACGCGAAGGACGATTAGAACTGCTGGAATCCGAGATTCGTGAAGAAGAGGCGGTAGATCGCATTTTAGAAATGGCTGAGGTGGTTGACGCTCCGGTTGAAAAGAAAAAAAAGGCCACAAAAGGGAAAAAAGACGCAAAGGTGAAAAAGGCCACAAAAGAGAAAAAGGAAGAATGACGCCAGCGTTAAAAATATAGCTCGACTGTGATGGGTAGTATTTTTTTTGTAACCATTCTCGCTTTTTACCGGTTGCTTTCGTCCTTTCAGGACTGATGAAGAAAGGAATCCCCCGATCCCCGCCCCCCGCCCCCTGCCTTCGCAGGGGCATGCTTACGCAGGGACATGTTTTACATCGGAGGTTAATCAGAGGAAATGGCGGGCATGGCCCGCCCTACTTAAGAACCCCTGCTTAACAGCAGGGGCTATAACCCGTGAACGCTTACGTTTATTTTATGGATAAATTTTGCCCATCATCCGCGGAAAGGCGATGGTCTCGCGGATGTGTTTTATGCCCGTCAGCCAGGCGACTGTTCGTTCCACGCCAAGGCCGAACCCGCCGTGCGGCACCGAGCCGTACTTACGCAGGTCAAGGTACCATTTATAATCTTCTTCGGGTAGTCCCTCTTCGTGAATCCTGCCGAGAAGGGCATCGTGATTTTCCTCACGCATCGAGCCGCCGATTATCTCGCCATACCCCTGTGGCGCCAAACAATCGAAATTCAATACCACACGCTCATCATCGCCGTCCGGCTTCATATAAAACGCCTTGCAACCTTTGGGATAACGATGGACAAAGACCGGCCGTTCATGCAACTGTGAGATAATCGTCTCGTCCGAGCCGCCCAGGTCCTTGCCCCAGCGAAAATTCGCCGCCAGTTCGGCATGACGGGGGATATTCTCGATCTGCTCCTGTAATTCCGTCATCTGCTCATTCGCTGTCTGTATCTGTTGGGCCAGCTTGTCTTTTTGCCATTGCTTTTTGGCGGTTTTTTGTTCTTCTGTCCAGCAAGCGATATTCTTCTCGAATTCTGCTAACTGGTTTTGCTTTTCCATTAGTTGGTTTTCCATAAATTGCTTTACTTTATCGCTGTGCAACAGTTCGACCACTTCGCTATAACTTAGCCTTACGAACGGCGATTTGATCTTTTCAAGCGATGCGACGTCCCGTTCCAGAATCTCAAGTTCCGTTTTTCTTTCGGTTAATACCGCTTGTACAATCGCGCAGATAAACTGCTCGGCCACATCCAGCAGCCCGTCAAGGTCGGTATAGGCTATCTCCGGCTCGACCATCCAGAATTCCGTCAGGTGCCGCCGTGTTTTGCTCTTTTCCGCCCGGAATGTCGGCCCGAAACAATAGACCTTCCCGTGGCTCATCGCCGCCGCCTCGAGATACAATTGGCCTGTTTGCGTCAGCGCTACTTCTTCGCCGAAATAATCGACATTAAACAACGTTTGTGTTTCTTCACCTGCCGCCGGCGCAAAGATAGGCGTATCCACCAGCGTAAAACCGTTATCGTTGAAGAAGTTTCTTATAGCCTCGATGATCGTATGCCTGATCCGTGCCAAGGCCCAGGGCTTGCGCGATCGCAGGTGCAGATGCCGATGTTTCATTACAAAATCGATCCCATGCGACTTGGGCGTTATCGGGTAATCCTCGGTCTTGTCCACGATCTTCGCGCCACTAAGGGCCAGTTCATAGCCGCCGACACTTCGCGGTTCCTCACGAACCTGCCCGGTTACCATCAGTGCAGACTCCTGGCCGAGGTGTTTTATTTCGGCAAACAGATCGGCGTTATGCTCGTTTTTTTCCAGCACCGCCTGACACATCCCGCTGCCGTCCCGGATAATCAAAAACTGTACCTTTCCGCCCGCCCTCGAATTATACAACCATCCTTTGACCGTTACCTCCCGGTCCAGATGGTCTTTCATATCACTTATGCGAATTGTTTTATTTTCCATATCGTGAACTTATGCCTTTCACATTTAACTGGGACTAAGAGACTAATACCATCGCCTGATGACATACATCAGACGCTGCCACCCGGCCCACCCTACAAGAGCGTTAATTGCAGGCGAGACGCCTGCGGTACAGGTTTTTCAGTCGTCCCTACGGGACTAAAATAATATAAGAACAGGTTACCCAGCGATAAATCGCTGGGCTATTATCGAACGTCCCTACGGGACTGCCTTTTTTCAATGGCACTTGAGTGGACGCTTACCTAATTTGTATCCGGTACTTCTTCCGGCGGTCGTCCTTTCGGCAAAATAATCCAGGCGACAATATAAGTGATAATTAACGGAAATATCCCGCTGACAAGAGATGCGAAGACAAACGCCAGCCGGACAATACTACCGTCAATTTCCCACTCCCGGCCTATTCCGCCACAAATCCCCGCTATCTTGCAATCTCTTTTTGATCGGTAAAGTTTTTTCATAATTATATATCCTTTTGTTGGGCAAGTATTAAGCCCCAACGGGGCGCAATAGAACAACCCAGGGCAACGCCTTGGGTAAGAGCAACACTAAGGTTTAAAAGCCCTGAAAGGGCGAAATAAAAATTCAATCCCAAACATACCTTTCGTCAAAATCAACATTATACGCATTAAGAAACCGACGATATTCATCCTGAAACGATTCGTGCCGATGGTGGTTTTTGGACAACATACAGAGAATATGAACATGATCCGTAACCGATCCGATTGTTAAAACCGGAGTTTCCCAGTTTTGCAAAATCGTCGCCATATAGCTGTGCAGTTCCTTTCGCACTACATCTTCAATCATACCCTCTCGGTCTTTTGTGCCGAAGATTAAATGGATATAGATTTTGGATAAGGATTGCGGCATAAATTTATTATCTTTTCTTGTAACTGTTCACACTTTTTATCCGCCTGTGGCGGACTTTATTACGCCCTTTCAGGGCTTAAGAATTAACGGCCTTCTGTGTTTATTCTAAAGGTCTAACTTCTCCCTTAAATATCCCAACAGCTTATCGCAGTTTATTCGTACTTGTTCCATTGAATCACGGTCGCGGACCGTTACGGTATTATCCTCGGCCGTTTGGCCATCGACTGTTATGCAGAACGGTGTGCCTGCCTCGTCCTGTCGGCGATAACGTCGGCCGACCGCTCCCTTCTGGTCGTAGAAACTCGTAAAATATTGGCGTAGTTCGTTATAGATTGCCCGTGCTTTTTCCGGCATCCCGTCTTTTTTCACCAGCGGGAAAATCGCCGCTTTGATCGGCGCCAGTGAAGGATGGAACCGCAGCAGATTGCGTTTCTCACCGCGAACTTCTTCCTCCGCATAGGCATCGACCAGGAACGCAAGCATCCCACGGTCAACTCCCGCCGACGGCTCGATCACATAAGGTATGTACCGTTTCCGTGACTCATCGTCGAAATAGCTCAGCGGCCCTTTTGACCAATCATCAGGTTCGTCAACCAGTGGTGTTTTTTCCGTGTCTCTGCCGTTCTCGAACCATTTGGTAATCGAGCGCATTCCTCGCTGATGCTGCCGCAGGTCGTAATCGGTCCGGTTAGCGATTCCTTCCAACTCCTGCCAGTCTCCCTGCCCGAACGGAAACAGGTATTCGATATCCACACATGCCTTGGCATAATGTGCCAGTTCATCGTCTGCGTGCGGGCGAAACCGAAGGTTTTCTTTTCGTATCCCCAGATCGAGATACCACTTCATCCGCTGTTCTTTCCAATGCTGCCACCATTGATCGTCAGTGCCCGGTACGCAGAAAAACTCGATCTCCATTTGCTCGAATTCCCGTGTTCGAAAAATGAACGCCTTGGTCGTTACTTCATTTCGGAAACTTTTGCCGATCTGGGCGATCCCGAAAGGCAACTTAAGCCTTGTGGTATTGAGTACGTTACTGAAATTGGTGAATATTCCCTGTGCCGTCTCCGGCCGCAGATGCACTTTCATCGAGTCATCGACGTTCGCGCCCATCTGTGTCTCGAACATCAGCTTGAACGGCATCGGCTCGGTGAATTGTCCTGTTGCTCCGCATTTCG
>DAOVXR010000045.1 GCA_030636065.1 Sedimentisphaerales bacterium
CCGGACATACTCCAAACTCGGCGTCAGCGACAGTGTGGAGTTCTGCGGAAAACTGCTGGAGGAAGCCAAAGTCGCTTGTGTGCCTGGTATCGGTTTCGGTTGCGACCAGAATATCCGTATGAGTTTCGCCACCAGCATGGATATGATCGACAAAGGCGTTGACCGCCTGAAGGCCTTTATTGAAACTACCGGTTGATTGCAAAAAGCGTGTAGCTGTTCACGGGTTCTTGTTAGCAGGTAGGGCGAGCCGTGCCCGCCTCATAAAAAATATTTTGTGTGGCACCTTTCCGCCGAAGGCGGAGAGGTGTTCCCACTGCAACGTATACTAATTAACCGGCGTTTGCAATCAAAAATCTGTTTTTCCCCGGTGTTATTACCGGAGTTTGTTTGCAATCGAGCGATAAAACCGTTATCATTACCACCACTATTTAGGCTGGCCTGTGTTCCGCGTTTATTAGCCCCCGACTTTATGTCGTGGGGTTCCTAAGTAGGGCGGGCCATGCCCGCCATTTGAGATCGCTTGTGACGTGTGGCAGCCACCGAGTCTTCGAGGTGGATGGGTGGCATGCTTTAGCGTAGCTTATGCGGAGCATAAGTAAGCTTAAGCATGGTTTTTCAATTGGGGGTGCCACCCTTTCCGTATTTCAGAGAGGTGTTCCTGTACCGCAGGCGTCTCGCCTGCAATTGTTGTTTATTTTATATTTTTATATTTTTTACGGATAAAGAAATGAATCTGTCACCGAAACGAGCCGAGCTTTTGTCGCTGATCGCATTTGTGCTTCAGATTTTATTCTCGCTTTTGGTACTGTTGGTATCGGCGCAGGTATATTCGCCGGCACTGAGGATCGAAGCGTGGCATTTTCTCGGTGGTACCGGCATTTGGCTGATATTGCTGTTACAGTTTCGCCAGATGCGACTGGCTCAGGAAGAGCGACTTGACGCCGAGCAGTATCAGAGACTGCGTCGTGAGGGAAAGGACACCTCTGTTTTCGAATCGACTGCTGTGGCGGATAGTTTTCAGGTCTCTCAGCGGCGGCTCGATTGGCTGGAAAAATATTTATTACCGACCGTTGCCCTGCTCAACTCGGCTTACCTGTTAATTATGGGTTATTGGCTGTTGCGTCAGGTTCAGGCCTCGCCGGAAACGATATTGGCCGGTCAGGACGTTGTTTTCAAGTCAGCCGCCTTTATTGCCGGGATCGCTCTTATTAGTTTTCTCTTTTCGCGTTACGCGGTCGGCATGAGTCGGCAGGCACAATGGCGGCCGTTGCGTGCGGGCGGCAGTTATCTTTTTAGTAATGCCCTGGCATGTTTTGCCCTCGCGATTGTCTTGATTTTAACGAGCCGATACCCTGCCTCTGAGCGGGTCGTACAGTATGTTCTCGTTATCCTGATGCTTGCTATCGGTATCGAGAATATCTGGAACCTTGTATTGGACGCCTTTAGCCCGCGGATTAGAGGACGATACCGACGCGCGCCTTTTGAATCGCGGCTTTTAGGTTTGTTTAGCGAGCCGGGCGGCATCCTGCATACTTTTGCGCAGGCCATTGATTATCAGTTTGGCTTTAAGGTCTCGGACACCTGGTTTTTCAAATTACTTTCGCGGACATTTATCTGGTTGTTTTTGGCGATGGTAGCGACCTTGTTCCTGATTACGTCTTTGGCTATTGTCCCTTCGGGCAATGTAGCCGTACTGGAACGATTTGGCAGACCACTTGATTTCGAACACCCCCTTTCTGCCGGCCTGCACTTGAAATGGCCCTGGCCGATTGATGACATCCGCTTGTTTCCTGTCGAGCAATTACAGACCGTCGATGTGGGCTTTACCAGGAAAGCCCCTATAATAGACGAAAGAACAGGCCGTGAAACCCCCGATCTTACCCCCATTTTATGGACGAAGGAGCATTGGAAAGAGGAACATCCGTTTATGGTGGCGTTTTCAATTTCTGAGCAACCTGCCGATGCTGCCGTCCGGGAATCTGATGCTGCCGTTCGGGAATCGGAGATGCTTTCTGATGAACCGGTTGCCCGCAATGATTTTGATATGTTGGTGGTGGCCTTTGTTGTTCACTATCGCATTGTCGATATCGAAAAGTACGGTTACGACTATGCCGACCCGCGGACCTTGCTCGAGGCCGTTTGTAATCGTCAGGTAGTTCATTTTTGCGCTGAATCCAATATCGAAAACCTGCTCGGCCCCGGCAGACACAAGACCTCGGACGCGCTCAAAGGGCTGATTCAGAAGCAGGTGGAAGATTATGGCCTGGGCGTAAAAATCACATTTGTCGGTTTGGAATCCGTACATCCTCCGATTGATGTGGCCCCTTCATTTGAAAAGGTTGTTGCTGCCCTGCAGGAAAAACAGGCTAAGGTTCTCAAGTCTTATGGCGAGTCGAATGCGACTATTTCAATGGCACGGGGTAAAAGTGCGGAACGGATATATAGAGCCAGGGCCTATGCGAGCGAACGTTCTCAGTTGGCACGGGCCGGGGCCGAACGATTCGCCCGGCAACTTGAAGCTTATCGCAAGGGCAAAAACGTGTATTTATGGCGGGAGTATCTTTCGGTATTGGACGAGATGTTACCGGCCATGAGAAAATATATTATCGCCTCGGACAACGTCGGCCATTGGGTTTATGAGCTTGACTTGAAAGAGAAGTTACAGCCCGACCTGTTTGAGGGGTTGGGTATTAATGAAGAAGACAAGGAGAACTAACAGGTGAAAAAGCATATCGGTTCGATTGTGATTGCTTTATTGATAGTGGGCATCCTGCTGCTTTATATGGTTACGTTCACTGTCCGTTGGCAGGAAAAGGCTTTGGTACTCACCTTCGGCAAAATCAGCCGTCCGGAGACTGAAGCCGGCTTGAAATGGAAATGGCCCTATCCTGTCCAGACCGTGGTAAAGTTTGACGGCCGAATTCGCACACTGGACCAGCAGACTGCCCAGACACAGACCAGGGACAAGACCAACGTGATTGCCACTGTTTATATCAACTGGAAAATTGTCGAGCCTAAGCTTTTTTACGAACGGTTCCGTAAGGGCGGCACATCCGGTGATGATGTTATTTATGAGGCGGAAAAAACCTTGCGTGGTTGGCTGGCGGGTTCGGCCAATATTATCACCGAGTATAATCTCGGCGAACTCGTTACCGAAGACGCCGAAAAATTCAAGCTGCCTGAACTCGAAAAGGGAAAACCCGGTCAGCCTGGCGGCATGTTGGCTTATCTCGTGGATAAAGTTGGTGTCGATGGTGGCTCTGGGATTGAAATTGTCGATTTGGGGATTAAACGCCTTGGTGTGCCTGACTTTGTTAGTGGAAAGGTGTTTGACCGGATGAAGGCAGATCGTGAGGCCGTTGTTCTTACGTTGTTGTCCGAAGGCGCAAGTGAAGCCGAAAGCATCAAAGGAGAAGCCGATGGTCAGGCTAAAGAGATCGAGGCCGAAGCAAAAGCCTTGGCCAAGAATATTATGGGCAAAGGGGACGCCGAGGCCGCGCAGTATTACGCCGTCTTTTTGGACAACCCGCAGTTAGCCAATTATCTTCGAAAACTTGAAACGCTTCGTAAAACTCTTAATAAGCGTACCACTATTGTTTTGGACAGTGAATCGGCGCCGTATAATCTTCTGCAAAAATTGCCCAGGGTGGAAGCGGAAATGAAAAACACGGAAAATTGAATATAATTCTGTAGGATGGGCTTTAGCCCATGCTGTCTGATTAGCCCCCGATGTAAAACATGTCCCAGCGTAAGCATGTCCCCGCGAAGGCAGGGGGCGGGGATCGGGGGATTCTTGAGTAGGGTGGGGCTTTGACCCACGCGGTTTTCTTACGCCCTGAAAGGGCAAAATAAACAGCGTATAGTGAGTTTTGTAGGGTGGGGTTTTACCCCACGCGGTTTTCTTACGCCCTGAAAGGGCAAAATAGCTTAGCCCAGGGCAACGCCCTGGGTTGAAGGAATGATATATAATTTTACGCCCTGAAGGGGCAAAATAAACAGCGTATAGTGAGTGATATATGACTGAGCAACAAAACAATCCGGAAGAACAACCAACACCAGAAAACGGGTCCCAACCGCTACCGCCCGACGATTTACAGGCCGCCGCGCAGACTGAAATCTCGCCTGCTTCTTCGGTTGCTGTTGAGCGTGAGCGTCTTGACCCGGCCAATCAGGCGTTGGCTGATGCTTTGCGTATAAGTTTTATGATTCTGAAGTTGGTCATGATTTTTGTCGTTGGTTTGTTTATTGCCGGCGGCTTTTATCAGGTGGAGCAGAACCAGCGGGCGGTTGAACTGCTTTTCGGCAGGGTGCAGGGTGCAGGCAGAGAGGCGATTGCAGAGCCGGGTTGGCATTGGGTTTGGCCTTATGTGGGGGAGGTGATTTTGATCCCTGCCCCGACAGCGGTACAGACTTTGGACGTGGATTCTTTTTGGTATTATATGACTGAGAAGGAGAAGGTGCTTGGCAAGGTAATGCGTACCGAAAAAACTTTGCAGATTGTTCGTGACGGTTACAGCCTTACATCTACTCGCCGTGCCGACCGGGCATTGCTGATGGACGATTCTGATGGTGGTGGTTTGGACAGAGGTGAAAGGGAATTATCTGTTACTGATTATAATCTTGTGCATACGAAGTGGCGGATTGAGTATTATGTTACCGACCCGATAACATTTGTCCGGAACCTTTGGGACGGAAGGAAGCGGGGTTGGTTCATAGTTGATCGATTATTAAAAAGAGTGTTGTCTGATGCCGTTATTAATGTAAGTGCTCATCGGGACATCGACTGGATACTTTGGCAAAATACTAATCAGTTCACAAATGATGTTGAGGTTCTGATGACTGCTCGTCTCGATGCGCTTGACATTGGCTTGACTGCCAAGCTGATTTTGATTGATAAATCCATACCTCACCAGGTCAGGCCTGCCTTTAACCAGGCCACTGCTGCCCGCAGTATGAAAAACGCCATGCTTGAAACCGCCGGCGCGAAGGCCCGCGAAATTGTCAATAAGGCAAAGGCGCAGGAAAAAATTATTATTGCCAATGCCAATGCCTATAGAAAAATTATTGTCAATGCCGCCAAGGCTGACGCCGCGTATATCGATGAGGTACTCGACAAGATTAACAGCAAGACGCGGGAAAGGTTCCCGGACAACGTATCTGATTGTCAGGCCAAGCGCAAACAGGCTTTTAATGATCTGTTGAACGAGACTGTCGATCAGTTATATCAGGAAATGTTGCGGGAAGTTATGGTCGCCGCAGACGAGACGATAGTACTGCCCGCGACCGCCGGCAAACCGAAAGAAGTCCGCGTCCAGATCAGCCGCGACCCCGAAATAGAGCGTAAAAAGCGTCAAAAATAAGGAAAAAGGTAAAAACGGATAATTGTCCAAAAACATCGAAAAGTAGCGAAAAAGTCGTAACTTTCGTTAAAAAATGGTTATGGTAAAAAAAAATGTGAACGATTTTTTGTAATAATCAGTGTTTTTCGGCATTTTTTGATGAAAATTGAGCGGTTTTTCGCAATTATTTTTTCGGTTTTTTTAACGTATCCGGCACCCCGTCGGAATGAGTAAAAGGAAAAATGGAAGCACATAGTCATCATCATTTATTGGAACAGGAACATCAATATCACGACAGTGACAACACACGTTCCCGTACCTTTCGTGTCAGCCTGAGCCTTTTGGGAACTCTGCTTGGCGGGACGCTTCTGCTGAACAGTCTGATCGCTGAACTGATCCCAAGTATCGACAAAAGCCAGGCCGATCTAATGGCAATGGTCGTAGCGATTCTGTTAGGAACGCCGATTATCTGGCATGCTATGACCAGCCTGATCAAAGGACACAGCCACATGGACGAACTCGTGGCGCTTGCTATCATAGCAGCGTTCGCGATGGGAAACTATCGGGTTGCCGGGGCAGTAGGATTCTTTATGCTGTTGTCGGAACTTATCGAAACACGCACAGCACTGGGAGCAAGGGCGTCAATCGAATCACTAATAAGAATTACGCCGACCCGCGCACACCTGATAACCGAAGACGGAGAAACAGAAGTAGAAGCACACCTGCTCCAACCCAAACAAGTTATCCGTGTTCGGCCCGGCGACAACATCCCGGCAGACGGCAAAGTAATCAACGGGCAATCAATTGTCAACCAGGCCACCATTACCGGCGAATCACTGCCAGTCGATAAAAATGTCGGCGATAAGGTCTTCGCCGGAACGACAAACCTGACAGGCGCAATGGAAGTCGAAGTGGCAACGGCAGGGGCCGATACGACACTCGGCAAAGTACAAACGCTGATAATGCAGGCCGAACAAACCAAAATACCAATAATGAGAATTATCGATCGTTATGTAAAATGGTACACGCCAACAATACTAATGGTCGCGGGACTTATCTTCGCATTTACAAATATCACAAACGCAATATCAGCGCTAATCATCGCCTGTCCGTGTGCGTTGATCCTCGCTACGCCAACAGCAATGGTGGCGGCACTTAGCTGCGCGGCACGATTAGGAATCCTCGTCAAAAATGTGGCTGACCTCGAAGCGGCAGGAAGACTTACCGCTATTATCTTCGATAAAACAGGGACACTGACGACCGGACAATTAGCTGTGAGCAAACTAACGCCAGTCAAAGGAATCGATCCGGCAGTTATGCTGACGGCGGCTGCGTCAGTCGAACAGTTCAGCAAACACCCGGCAGCAAAAGCATTAGTCGAAGTCGCTAAAAAGGCACGATTGAACCTCGTTAAACCGGATGATTTCCACGAAACAGCAGGACGAGGCGTAAGCGCAACAGTCAAAGGCAAAGCCGTACTGGTCGGACGCGATAGCTGGCTCAAAGAACAAGGCATAGATATGTCGGCAGTCAGCAGCGACGAAATGACGCCGCCGGAAGGAATAAGCCTGCTCTACGTAGCGCAAGATGGTAAATGTGTCGGTTGGATCGGTATGGAAGACCGAACACGGCCGGAAGCACGCAGCGCCATAGCCGACCTGGCACAAATGGGTATGAAAAGATTAGTGATGGTTACCGGAGACCGATTAGCTGTCGCAAAACGAGTGGCAGCAGAAATGGGGTGCAGCGAAGTAAAAGCAGAATGCCTGCCACATGAAAAACTGCAATTAGTACACCAACTCCAACAAAGCGGACATCGAGTGGCTGTCATAGGAGATGGGGTCAACGACGCACCGGCATTGGCGGCCGGGGACCTCGGTGTGGCAATGGGCGCAGCAGGCAGCGATATAGCAATAAACAGCGCATCAATCGCACTGATGAATAACGACCTTAACAGGATTTCGTTTCTGATACATCTGTCACGAACCACACGCAAAGTAGTAACGCAAAACCTCGGGTTCGGAATACTCTTTATTATCCTCGGTATAATCTTCAGCGGGCAAGGTTGGCTTACACCTATCGCGGCAGTACTGTTACACTTAGTAAGCTCACTTGTTATCGTCTTCAACAGCGCACGGCTTGTACGACTCGGCGAAGAACTGCCGCATTATGATGGGGCGGCAGAGGCAGCGCCGGCTGAGCACATTGATACGACGGATACAGGGGTGTTGTCGGCGGTGCCGGCGGTGTGAGAAGGGGGGGGGAAAGAATTTTAGATTTAATGATTTAAGAGTTGAACGTCCAACATTCAACGTTCAACGTCGAATAAAGAGAACAAAAGAAACAAAGATAAGAAAAGAGAATACGGAAATACATTGAACAGAAGATAACGAAGGAAGTAAAGAAGAAAAAAAGTACCGGACACCTTTTAATTATGCCCGAAAGGGGGCAAATATGTTAGAAAAATGGATAGGACGGCTGAGTATTGAGCAGATAATCAGGTACATTTTAATTGGTATAATTGACATCTTGTTAGTTATATTTTTTCTAACATTGCACGATAAATTAGAATCATCAGAGATACTAATTAAAATATCACCAGAGATACTAATTAAATTTGACAATCTTGTTAAGCAAAACACTCGGCTATTTTTGATTATACCTGCTTTGGGTTTTACACATTATTTAATACACCGGTTCTTGTTTTTCGCGATTTACGATACTTTTGCCTACATAATTGGTTTTGCTCCATGGGCTCAAAAACATAGGTGGTGGAATATTTTCTTTAGATTCAAGTCGTTTTTTTTACTTGACCGCTATTATGAAAAGGCAGACTTCGTTAAGTTTAGAAGCAAAGATGGTGAAGAGAGCGCTATTCCCAAGCAGTTATCTAAATACCTTTATTATCGTTGGGCCGCAATTCATTTTTTGTTTATGCTTTTGGAAGCTGCGTTATTATTTTCTTTTTTCGGCAAGCATGAAATATGGCCCATTCTAGTGCTAATGTTACTCGTGGTGCTATATGGAGCGATACCATTGCATCTTTATGAAAGAAAATATTATAACGATTATCTCAATAGGTATAAATAATTTACGATTAGTATAGAAAAAGACAATATGGCCAAAAAAGCAGGTTTAATTATCCCAGCCAAGCGAATCCAGCAGTGCATATATCTTATCCGTAAGCAAAAGGTGATGCTGGATAAGGATTTAGCTTCTCTTTACGGAGTCAAGCCAATTGCTTTGAGGCAGCAGGTTAAGCGTAATATTGAACGGTTTCCATCTGATTTTATGTATCAACTTACAGATAAAGAAGTTACGATCTTGCTATCACAAAATGTGATACCTTCTCATAAGTCGTTAGGAGGCCATAATCCTTACGTTTTCACCGAGCAGGGTGTTGCGATGCTATCCAGCGTTCTGCGGAGCAAACGCGCTGTTGAGGTCAATATCGCTATTATGCGGACATTCGTAAAACTGCGGAAAATCCTTGCTGACAACGGCCTTTTACGCCGTAAAATCGAATCGATGGAACGGAAATATGATGAAAAATTCCAGCAGGTTTTTGATGTGCTAAAGTATATGATTGCCGAAGAAGCTAAGCCCAAACAACCTTTCGGCTTTCACGGCAAAAAAAAAGACAAGGAAATATAGAGAAAGAAGAGAACAGAAGGGCGCAAAGAAAACAGAATAGTGAATGATTATGTTTTTATTTTGCCCTTTC
>DAOVXR010000107.1 GCA_030636065.1 Sedimentisphaerales bacterium
TAGTCTGTTTTCGTTCAAATTCGTCTTGGGTGCCGTTGTACTTTTTCACTTTTTGTTCGATTTCGAGGCTTAATCGCACCTTTTTGAGGGAAAGTTGCCCTATTTCCGGATCTCGTTCCATTTGGCGCATAACCGGCCCATACAGTCTCATCATAGCAAACATTTTGCGGCGATACTCTTCTAAGTCGTTTTCATTAAGGGCTTTAAGGGTTTCGGCCAGTCTCGGCTCGTACTGTTGCAAAAACTGCATCAACTCAACAGGGTCCACCCTGCCGAACCGTCCCCCACCTTGCCCAAAACCCCTACCTTGACCATCGCGTGGGCCTCTGCCCCAGCCTCTGCCGTCGCCGCGTCCGGGTCCCGGCTGGGCCGACACTGTTTGAGAAATGAGCAGTCCCAGCACAACAACCGCCAGTAAAATAGTGAGTGTCTTTTTCATCATTTGTCTCCTTTCAGAGTTTTAAAGCCTTTCCTATACTTTACTTATTCATCTTACCTTGTTTTCCAGTGGTCCCTGCCAACGTCCTCGGCCCTGGCCACGCATACCGCGACCCATACCTCTACCGCCGCGATCCATCATAGCCTGACCACATCCACGTCCACGGCCTTGACCCATTCCACGACCCATGCCGCGACCCCAACCTTGACCTTGGCCACGCATACCGCGACCCATACCTCTACCGCCACGATCCATCATAGCCTGACCACGTCCACGACCCCGGCCCATACCGCGACCCCAACCTTGGCCACGCATACCGCGACCCATACCTCTACCGCCGCGATCCATCATAGCTTGGCCATGTCCACGGCCCTGGTCCATACCACGACCCCAAGCGAAGTCCCGGCCACGGCCGGGACCCATGCCTCGGCCCCAAGCGGGGCCGTCCTCGTCGCCCCATGCCTGTGCGTCGGCAGTCGTGCCGTTAAGCAACACAAGAGTAAGTACGATAGTAATTTGGGTTAATAAAGTTTTCATAATTGTGCTCCTTTCCAAGAATGTTGTCCTGCTGTTCCTCAGTATTATCCCACAAGGGTAATACCTCGATAAGGGCCAGGACATCAATGGTTTCTTCATCAATATCATTCTGTTTCAAAGCCAGGTCCCACAAAACCATCTCGTCAGCAAACGGAGCAAGTTCGTTCCGGGCTGACTGAACGATCTGCTCCTCAATAAGATGCTGCCTGTTCCAACCCTGCCAAATCACCAAAAAGGCAATCATAATCGCGGCAGCAACCGGCACCAAACGCCGAGCATAGAAAGTTATCGTGCGAGAAGGCACAGACGACAGATTCGCTCTGATCGCCTGTTCAATATCAGCCCGCGTCTTTGGCGGTAAGTGAGGCTCGTCCATTTGCTGTAACAACCGGTCGGCCCGGTGGATTTCTTCAGCAGTACGCTCAGCATCCCGCGAACTAACGCCCGTTTCCTGAAGCAGTTTTTCAATTTTGTTGTCAGGTGTTTTCATTTTTCTATCGCTCTAATTGTGAGTTCATTTTCATAATTCGGTTACTCTAATGTGTACAACGACGTTCAGGGTGGAATATTGCGGAAAAAGAAGGCCGACGTTGAAAAGTTTTTTGGTTGCTCGATTTCGGAGTATGGGGAATAACGATAACTCTTTTGGTACCAAAGGGATAGGATAGAAGAGAGAAAAGAGAAGAGATGAACGTCGAACATTCAATCCGCCTATGGCGGAAAATGAAGAATTAAGAAATCACAGGAGGAATCAATAACGAAATCCCAATGACGAATAATAGAAAGCCGCCATCGCCTGTCCTGCTGGACAGACGCTGCCACCCGGCGCTTGACCCCCTTAATTCTTAATTCTTTAACTTCGAGTGGGGCATCCGGCGTAGTCGGCTTTGTGCAAGCCGCCATGACTTAAGCGCAACTATAATTACGATAATCCAATAAGGAATTACCACAATAGGAACCAGCCAAAATTGCATAGGATTATTTTCAGGCAGAGCATTGGCTATGGCAATCACAACAGCTCCTCCAATTACGATCGCTGCTGCAGTAATTATAAAAATCCCTGCTGTGACAACAACATCGATCAGTAGGTACTTCGTAAGAATCTTTGGAATGTTTGCTGAAGTAGTCATATTACACTGTGTTTCTTGCCGTTGTTCTAAGAAGGATTTCTTCTTGTTCGCAGCGTACCCAAACAAAAAGGCCAAGGGCCAAGCCAAAAACGCCGGCCACGGAAAAGTAAACAGCGACAGGATTCGAGGCCCATTGTATGTGGCAAGTAGCTCGCCCTGAACAGAATGTCGCTCTAGGTGATTGTCTTTTCGAACGAGGCGTGAGCCATTCATGCATGTAAACTCACTGCGTTTGTAGGACTTACTGAATATGTATTCCCCAGCCACTGCCGCTCTATTCGGCACGCTTACGTCCTGGCGGCCAAGGACAAAAACGGGCTGCCCTTCTTCGTCTAATCGCCAATTTCTGGAACTATCGAATTCTCCTTCATCTTTTTCCAACAGATTCCATGAGACGTCATAGATATACAGCCAATGTTGCGTTCGAAAAAATATGCGTCCATTATGATCGACGGCAAGCCCCGTATCTTTTGCATTGCCGAACGGATAGGGATATGAGGCGAGAAACTTACCACTTTCGTTGTAGCAGAGAACCCTGGAATAGAATTCGATATCTACAAACACCTTACCATCTGGGCTTTGTACAAAATCATCGAAGCCTGACCATGGTAAGGGAAGCCACGAAGGACTACCCAGAAACGTGATACATATCCCAGAGAGAAAAGAGGCAAAACAACCCACCATCCAGATAATAACCATTATGATAAACCCACGAAAGATTTTTTCTTTCCATGTTTTCATTTTTTTATCTGCCTGACTATCAATCCAATGAAAATGCAAGTGTCGGGGGAAGAAAAGGGGTCAGGCTTTTGATTTGGGTGTTCCTAATCTGGGCCATGTACCCTTTCGCTTGCAACCCTGCTTTAGTTCTGCTGCAACCGCCTTACTTATACTGTAAATACTGCCTATGTACAGGTTCTCACTAAACCAACGGTTGCCAACTCCACACCGGGTAAGCGTTCGCGCTTTTTATCCGCCTGTGGCGGACTTTCTTTCGCCCTTTCAGGGCTTGAAATGTTTGTTCGCTTCGCCACCCAGGGCGTTGCCCTGGGCTATTCTATTTTGCCCTTTCAGGGCGAATAAAGAAAAGGACCCCCCGATCCCCGCCTATGCGGAGACAAGTTAGACAACATGGGCTGAAGCCCATCCTACATAACTACATAACTTCGGTCGGGACGCCTGCAAGATAATCCGCCTGAGTGAGTCTGTCAAGGGTACCATAAGGGAATCCGTCGGCAGAAACCATCCACCTTAAAGACATAGTTTAGTGTTGAGTTTGCCGGTAGGCAAAGATATAATATCAACAGGGGAAAATTAAAGGTGTCCGGGAAATTTTTGGGTTGGAACGATTGAAAGAAAATTTATACGAATTGTCAACCATGAACGGATGAAAAATATGTTTGGGGTTGATTATATTGCCCCGTTGGGGCGTTTATTGTTTTGAATTGGTCCCAGCCCGTTGGGCTGGGTTAAGGTATATTGGCCCGTTGGGCTGGGTTAAGGTATATTGGCCCGTTGGGCCGGAATTCATGGGAGACATTGGTCCCAGCCCGTTGGGCTGGGCTAAGGTATATTGGCCCGTTGGGGCCGGAATCTGTAAGGGCAGGATAATATAATTATGCCGCAATCATTAACACAAGTTTATCTGCATATAATTTTCAGTACAAAAAAACGGTATCCGTTTATCGAAGAGGCTGTCGAGTCGGAATTGTTCGCTTATATCGGCGACACAATAAAAAGGGTCGGAGGTATGCCGTTTTTAATTAATGGCGTTCCCGACCATATCCATATATTATCATCTCTGCCGCGAACGATTATGTTGTCAAAATATATTGAAGAGATTAAACGGAATAGTAGTCGTTGGATAAAAACAAAAGGCAAAAGTCTGGAATATGAGAAATTTGCATGGCAAAACGGTTATGGTGCTTTTTCAGTCAGCAGTTCCAGAAAAGATAATGTTATAAGATATATAAAGGAACAGAAAAAACATCACAGAACAGTTACATTCCAGGAAGAATATGTCGCTTTTCTGAAAAAATATAATGTCGAATATGATGAAAAATATGTTTGGGATTGATTATGTTGCCCCTTTGGGGCGTTTATTGTTTTGAGAAAATATTGGTCCCAGCCCGTTGGGCTGGGCTAAGGTATATTGGCCCGTTGGGCCGGAATTTATGGGCAAATATTTTGTTCCCAGTCTGTTGGGACGAAATTCGTGGACTACGCGAGGGTATGTTTTATATCGGGGGCTACCAAGAAGCCGTGGACGGTTACATTCTGAGCGTAAAGCGTTATCCGCAAAATAGTTGTATAACAACATATCAGGCGATTTCAACCGGGATTGGTACGAACTAAAATGTTGACGAATTGTGTTCGTTTGTTTATACTTAATCCTGATTATACTATTGTCGAAAAAGGTGTTCTATGAGATTTTTTACACAGAGATTTTCCGCCTATCGGCAGGGTTGCCAAAACGGCAGTGATTTTTGTTCGCCTTTTTCCGCGATGTCCCGGCGGGCGGCGATGGGGCTGGCGATGGCAGGGCTGTTACTGGTCGGCATTGGGGTATTGGTGTTATTGTTCCCGCTGGCACTTGCTGTTTTTGTGGCATTTGTCTTTTTTCTGGCGGCGATGGGATGTCTGCGGTGGGCGTGGGTGGTTTATCGAAGCGGCCGTCCAGAAAGTCGGCATGTCAAACATGTTGACGTCGAGACACGAAGAATATAAAGCATTTTTAGCCATGAATTAACACGAATAAAGAGAAGAGAAAAACAGATTGAACAGAAGATAGCGAAGGAAACGAAGAAGAAGAGATAACAGCCACAAAAAAGCTCAAAAGGCACAGAAAAAAAAGTGGTGAGTTGTGAGAAAGAGAGAAGAAAAAAGAGTTGAACGTCCAATCCGCCTGCGGCGGATCGAATTCAAGAAATATTGAATAAAGAAGAAATGAGGAATCAATGACGAATAACGGAAAGCCGAATATCAAGGAGAAGACGGCAGATGAGTAGCAATAACAAAAGTTCAATAAGTGAGTTCCATCCTGTCAGCGCGCCAGACTATATCCCGATCGCTCAGTTGCGGGAGTTGCAGTTGGCTCGGCTGAAAACAATTGTCGATCGTGCATACGAACATGTCGAATTGTTCCACGGACGCATGACAGAACGGGGGCTGACCCCCCTGGCCCTGAAGTCGCTTGACGATATTACCAAGCTGCCCTTCACGGTCAAGGCCGATCTGCGGGACACATACCCTTATGGCATGTTCGCCAGTCCGATGCGAGAAGTGGTGCGTCTGCATGCCTCAAGCGGAACGACCGGCAAACCAATCGTAGTATCCTATACCAAGGCAGATATAGAAGTCTGGACCAAGGCAATGATGCGGACGTTCGCGTCCTGCGGGCTGCATGGAGGCGACATTATCCAGAATTCATACGGCTACGGACTGTTCACGGGTGGGCTGGGCGCCCATTATGGCGCAGAAGGACTGGGGGCGACGGTTATCCCAACTTCGGGCGGTAATACCGAACGACAAATAATGGTTATGAAAGATTTCGGTGTAACGGCTATCTGCTGTACGCCGAGCTATTTCGTATATATTATCGAGCGGGCAGCCGAGATGGGGATCGACATCAAAGACCTGCCAATACGAGCGGGGGTCTTCGGAGCGGAGCCGTGGACCGATGAAATGAGAAAGTTTATCGAACGCGAAAGCGGCATCAAAGCATACGACATATACGGCCTGACGGAAATAACAGGGCCGGGTGTAGGAATCGAATGCTCCGAACAAAGCGGACTGCATATCTTCGAAGACTATTTTTATCCTGAAATTATCGACCCGGAAAGCGGTGAGCCGCTACCTGAAGGCGAAGAGGGAGAACTGGTTCTTACGACACTGTGCAAAATGGCTATGCCGATGATTCGGTACCGTACGCGCGATATCACCCGGATAATAACAGAACCGTGCCCGTGCGGCAGAACCATCCGACGCATTCAACGCATAAGCAGAAGAAGCGATGATATGTTTATCATCCGAGGCGTTAATGTCTTTCCGTCCCAGATCGAAGAGGCGTTGTTGAAGATCGAAGGTACACTGCCCCATTATCAGATCATACTGACACGGGAAAAAGGTCTGGACAATATCGAAGTGCAGGTGGAAGTAACACCGGAAGTGTTCAGCGACAAAGTACGCGCCCTGGAAGACTTTCAGAATAAACTATCCCAATCCGTCCATAGCATTATCGGGATACGCGCCGATGTGCAACTGGTCGAACCACACACAA
>DAOVXR010000188.1 GCA_030636065.1 Sedimentisphaerales bacterium
AGAGAAAAATCGTTTGGGCAGAGGCCGGAATTTGGGGGCGTGGGAGGGGAAATTCAGGCCTCTGGGGTCCCAAGCGAATTTTCTCGGCGATAACACACTGTTGTTTAAGTTCTTATGAATGTTGCACTTCAGATTAAAAACCAAGACTTATAAACATTTGTCACCCCTGCGTAGGCGGGGGCAGGGGGCTACGATGACGAAAAAGCCGTGGATGCCTGCCTTCGCAGGCATGACAGGTCGTGTTCGGTCAGTTTGAGAACATTCGTAGTTAAGCGACGCAACAAAAGCAAGGTTTTTCTACTGAAACAGGCCTCTCGGTTATAGAAATAGCTTTGCCTGGCCCGGGAAATATGCTATATTCCTGCATAGTTGTTGAAAAGTTGTATTTTTATGCCCTGTTTTTATGGAAAGTTAGTGTTTTTTCGCAATTTCGACGCCAGCGTCAAAAGTATTTTGTCCCCTTGATTTTGGAGCGTTGGCAGTGTTTTTGCGATTTTTTTCGGACTTTTGGCGGTTGCATCAATTTCGGAGAATTAAATGGCAAGTTATTCGGTAGAGGACATTCGGAATATTATTTTATTGGGACACGCCGGCTCCGGCAAGACTTCTCTTGCTGAGGCCATTCTGCACAAGACCGGTATTACGAACCGGCTTGGTAGTGTGGACGACAAAAGCAGTATAATGGACGCCGACGAAGAAGAGAAACATCGCGGTTACTCCATTGACTCCGCCCTGGCCCATATCAGCTTTAAGGGTAAAGAGATTAATCTTATCGACACGCCGGGTTATCCCGACTTTCTCGGCGCTGCGCTTAGCGCATTGCCGGCCGCTGAAACCGCCGTTATCGTTGTCAGCGCTTCAGCAGGTATCCAGATGAACGCCCGGAAGCTCTTCCAGGCCGCCAAAAAACGCGGTATGGCCTGCATAATCGTGGTGAACAAAATAGACGCCGGCACAGATGAACTGGGAGAGTTGGTCAAGTCTATTCAGGAAAACTTCGGAATGGAATGCCGTTGCGCAAACCTGGCGGCGTCGGACGGCAGCGCCGTAATAGACTGCATCAATCAGGATAGCGGCGAAGGCGCGTTTATCGACGTTGCCGACACCCATACCAACCTGATGGAGACCGTCATCGAGGCCGATGAAGAACTTATGGAAAAATATCTCGGCGGCGAAGAAATTGATACGGACAAGCTCGCCCCTGTTTTTACCAAAGCGATGATCTCTCAGATGTTAGTCCCGATTGTCTTTACCAGTGCTAAAAACGAGGCTGGGATCGAACCATTGCTGGAACTTGTCGCACAATATGCCCCCAGCCCGGTCAATGGCGCCAAACTCAAACTCACAACCGGTTCCGGCGAAGAACAAACCACCGAAGAAATCGCCCCCGATTCCAACGGTAGTCTTCTGGGCCTGGTCTGTCGTGTCTCCAGCGACCCTAAAAGCCATATCAAATATACCACCATCCGTCTGCAAAGGGGAATCATCAAGAGCGATACAAGCATGCATGCCACCGGCGACAAAAAGGGCATGCGGTGCGGACAAATAAGCAAAATGCAGGGCGATAAACTGGAATCTGTCGATCAGGCCCAGGCTGGCGACATCGTTACCCTCGCTAAACTTGAGGAGCTTGGGATACGCGATACGATTTTCGTGGGCAAAGAACCCGGCCAAATTGAGTCGCCCCCGGTTCCGGTCCCGATGTACTCACTGGCAATCGAACCAAAAAGCCGCGGCGACGAAACGAAAATTTCCGCCTCCCTTGCGGAAATCGTCGATTCCGACCCTACATTCGCCATAGACCGCGATGTCCAGACCCATGAAACAGTTGTGTCCGGTCTGGGCGAGTTGCACGTACGCGTCATCCTGGCCCGTATGCAGGCCCGGAGAGGACTGGAAGTAACCACCAAATCACCCAAGATTCCCTACCGTGAGACAATAAGTTCTTCGGCCAAATTCGTCGAATATACCCATAAAAAACAGAGCGGCGGCGCCGGACAGTATGCTCGTGTCTTTATCGATATGGAACCCAATGAAACAGGTGCCGGATATGAGTTCGAAGATAAAATCTTCGGCGGCTCCATTGATCAGCCGTTTCGGCCCAGTGTGGATAAGGGCTGCCGATCCGCAATGGTTGGCGGCGTAGTTGCCGGATACCCCGTCGTTGATGTCAAGGTCGCACTGGTAGATGGCAAGACCCACCCGGTGGACAGTAAAGACATCGCCTTTCAGATTGCCGGACGAGAAGTATTCCGCAAGGCCTTTTTGCAGTGTACCCCGACATTGCTTGAGCCTATTGTCAACATGGAAGTTACAGTTCCAAACGAAAGAGTCGGAGACATTACCGGCGACCTGGCCGGCCGACGAGGCCGAGTACAGGGCCAGGACATACTGCCCGGTAATATGATCACTATCAAGGCCCAGGTGCCATTGTCGGAGATTCAACAGTACAGTTCCCAGCTTAAAAGCGTTACCGGCGGCCAGGGCAGCTATTCAATGGAGCTAAGCCACTATGAGTCTGTCCCGCCTAATGTTATGCAGCAGATAATCGCCAAAAATAAGGCAGCTAAGAAAAAAGAGGAATAAGTCAGGCGGCTACAAGAGAATGACGAATCAGGAAACCAGAATGACGAATGAATAACGAATGACGAACGTGAACATTGAATCCCCCTAAAAAAAGAGATTTGACCACTTTAATTGATACATTTTACCAATTGCACATAAGTGAACAGTTACTGCAAAAGAAATGAAATTTGTTAGAATAGAGCTTATGGAAGGCGTTTGATTGAGTTATCATATCGCCAGTAAAATACCGATATGAAAGAAAAAAGGTTCCTGACACCTTTAATTTTCCCTGACACCTTTAATTTATTTCCTTTAATTTATTCGCTGGTTTTGGATTTGGAAAAGACAGATGGAATGGAATTATGACGCAAAAAAGGAAAAAACAAATTAAACAACTTTGGCATGATCTGGTTGACAGTGCGTTCGATTTTTTCGAGAAGGCAATAAGTGAGTATGAGACCTTTCCTAAATATGCGGTATTACATTTGGCTGCATCAGTAGAATTATTTTTAAAATCAAGGCTCATGGTAGAGCATTGGTCTTTGATTTTTAGCAGCGATTCAAAACCTAATTTTGATAAATTTTACAATGGTGATTTTCAATCAGTCACAGTTCGTGATTCAATAGAAAAACTCAACGGGATATTGCCCAGTAATCGGCAGGTATCAATTAAAGCTGCAAAGGAATTTGAGAATTTAGCGAAAGAAAGAAATAAAATCGCTCATTTTCTGCATTCCAAGCTTAATGACAAAAAGTTGCAAGAGATGATTGTTTCGCAACAGTGTAGAGTTTGGTATTACATACATGCTCTTTTAGGTAATACCTGGAAAGAAGAATACAAAGCTTTCAAAAAACAAACCGAAGAACTAAGCGCAAAGATGCAAGAACAGAGGAAGTTTCTTGAAGAAAAATTTAACATAATTAGCCCTGATCTTGATATTCTAAAAAAACGACCTGCAGTTGAAATTTATGATTGTCCTGCTTGTGAATTTGAATCCCTTGTTGTTGAGGAGGATCAAAATGTTTTTAGTTATGCCCACTGCAAGGTCTGTAATAAACATAGTCGTGTATTAAAAGTATTATGCCCAGAATGTGATTCAAATATTTTACTTCAATACGGTGATGACCATTGCAGTGGCTATAACAGTGATAAAAATGATTGGTGCCGCCATAAATTTTCGCCCGATGAATTAGCTGATATTCTTGGTCTCTCTAAGCATGCACCCGATGACCCTCATTTTGGTAATGATATTTATTGTTCATACTGTGAAACTGATAGTGTATATCCAACTGACGATGATTATGTCTGCCTTAATTGCTTTGAATTGTTTGCCAGTATCGACGCTTGTGGATGGTGCAATGAATATTGGGCAGGTGAACTAACAGAAAATTCGCACTATTTTGGCTGCGGAAACTGCGAAGGTTACGCTGGTCACACGAAAGATGATTAATGAAAACAGAGACTGTAGCATGGTTACCGGGATCATATTGCTTTCCTTCGGTCATTGTGAAGCATTGTTATTGTTTGTAAACGCCCTTGCGATTGTTCCTCACGCTGCATATCAATTGCAATACGCTGGCTGATATGTTCTTGAGTTCGGACTCGGTAGATATTTTTTTGCATCTTTCGATGGCGACGATAACCCCGCTCCACGGCATTGGATGTCGATGGTAGCAGTGAATCATCAAGGAAGGTCAACGCCTTTTCGATGTTTGGGGGAAACTAAAAGGTGTCAGGAACCTTTTTTGGTCTTCCTCTTGGTCTTAACGTAATTTGCAATCCTAATTTTTTCGTAGCTTCATTAATCCACTCAATATCTCCATAAGGAGCGCCGCGATTAATGCAATTTTTTAT
>DAOVXR010000079.1 GCA_030636065.1 Sedimentisphaerales bacterium
GCCTTTCGCAAAGTTGATGAAGAATCCCGATAATCTGGCTAAAGGTCAGCCCGGCTCCGGCTTTTTGTTTCTTATCCTTCGGGTGCAATGGCCGAGCCATCGCAAGGATTAAATCTTCCACCGCCCGAGAGCTTTGGATTGTAACGAAATCTCCCTCACCGGTTTTTCGCGATATAGTCAATATATCGTCCCCGGCCCTGGAGTTAATCGTAACAGTTTTCTCCGGTGGTTCAAAAAATACATTGCGACGACAATAGAGATTTCGCCCGAAAACTATAATTCGCGGCTCTCCTTTGTCTCGCGGCGAACTGCCGAGCGTATCACAAATCGCCCAGACGCAAATAAGGCTTTCGCCGGTCGTGCTAATGGAATCAAGTTGGAATTCATACGGCAGTACGGTGGTTCTGACTCGCCGGTTTCTGCTATGCCTCAGACCTGAATAGGCCAGCAGTCGCACCCGTGTATTCGGGCTGTTCAGCAGCCGCGACAGACACGCCCCACCCCGAACATCGCCGGCCGCCCGTGCAAGAGTCCGCATAGCCCGCTCTCGGGAGGGATGTCGCTCGTCCTCAGCTATTTTAATCAGTGCGTCGATAGCCTTTTTGTCCCCCAGTCCCAGGGCCGCCTGTGCCGCGTAGAAGGCCTTTTTGCCTTTTATTACCCGATAGCCTGCCTCAAGGTCTTTCAGGGCGTTACGTCCGATGGCCTCCCACACCAGGGCGATGGCTTCATAATCCGCATCTTCATGGTTGGCCATCTCGCTTAATTCTCTCAGCTTGAGTTCCTGAAACGCGGCACTGTCCTGCAGATACAGACCCAGTAAAAGCTGTAAAAAATGATGATAACGTTCGCGGTACAGTTTGGGAACATTTATGTTGATCACACTGCGGTTTGCGGCATTGGCTACCTTTTTGCCGTCGGGGAGCCTGAACCGGGAGTTAATCCGTTTTTGTATCTGCTGAGCAATGCTGGAGTCGGGGTCCAAAAGCGCCAATTGAATCTGCCGACTAATGCTGGTCCGCCCACCACCAAGAATCACCGCTCGCCGAGGATCGGCCAATTTTGAGCTATCCGCCGACAGCGAAAACGGATTGATAAACAACGGCCCAAGAGCAAAAGCACTGGAACGGCCCGCCAATAAACGGCCTGAAAGCCCCGAAACAACCTGTTGCAACTCTGTCAGGAGCAACCTGCCGCCCTGTAGCGAAGTGGTTTGCGTTGACCAGGGTATGTGAACATCCACGTCAAAACGCGATCCCTTGGGCGCCCCGGCAGGGACGGTACCGCTCACACTCACTACCGCTGTACTATGACTGCTGATTATCTGCTCGGCTGTCATATTCGCGTATTGTTCGGGAATAAACCCCCTCGACTGAAGTTTTTGAATATGCTGGCTCAGATATTCTTTTACGAATGGCGGACACTCTCCGGAACCTGTCCCCGGCAGCCCCCAAACCAGGGCATGCCCCTTCAGGCGAACACTGTCATACCCCATCAACTCACAAAGGCTGCCTATCGTAACTCCCAGGGAGTCCGGTGTCTTTGCCGAGGCGGTGGTGGGCCGTGCCACCGTTCGCCCCGGACCACCGCAACCATAACCGATTGCCGCTAACAGAACTAATAAGGCATATTTATTCATATTTATACAATTATCGGACCGATATAGCCGGTTACTTTAACCTCAATAGAAATTACCTGACCCGGCAGAGCCGGAACCAAAAAAGGTTATAAACCTCCGATGGATGGCAAATATTTGACCAAATCAGACGCCAGCGTCAAAAGTACTTTGCCCTCTCGATTTTGGAGCGTTGCCGTTGTTTTTGCGGCATTCTTTGGACTTTTGGCGGTTGCATCAAATCACGTCTTTTTATTCTCCAATCTTAAATTTGTCGCATTTTCCGGCCTGACGATGCTCTCTCCCGTTTGGGCTTCATTTTCAACTGTACGATTTTATCGTACACTTCACTACCTTCTTGTTTTAACCGGGATTTCAAATCAGACCAGTATCTTCTGGGGTTTGAACTGTTTGTCAAGACGGCAACCACATCAATTATGGAAAAATACCAAAATTCCCTGTCTTCATCCCAATAGCGGCGGACTTGTCTCTGGTTAAACAAAACAATAGAATTTTCTTTTTGCATTATCCATTCTCCCGGAACGACAGAAAACCGCGTGGGGCAAGACCCCGCTGTAAGACTAATAAACGCGGGCCATAGGCCCACCTTACAAGACTGCACAGGGAATGACATTCCTTATTTACCGCTGGTTTTACCACCGACTTTACCGCCAGCTTTCGGAAGGCCGATCAGGTCCAGCGTTCGGCCAGCGATGTTCACCGCGGCGATACGAACGCGTATTTCCTGGCCGGGTTTATAGGGGCAAGTATCGATAAATCTCCGCCGGCCACCTTTTTGGTTTCGGCCGTGCCGATTGTTCCGCGTAAAGGTTTTTTTCTTCTTCTTGCCGTGCCGAGCTGCTGAAAGCTGTCGCGAAATATCTTCAGCCGACATCAGGCCCTCAAACAGGTATTTCTCCAGTTGAACAAAAACACCGAAATTGGTGATTGTTGTTACCACCCCCATAACATCATCGCCTATGTGCCGACTCAACATCTGCAACAGTTTGACCGTTCGCAAATCGTCCTCGGCTGACCCCGCATTGCGCTCGCGCTCACTGCAATGGGCGCCTAACTCTTCCATTTTGTCGAATACGGCAAAGTCAGAGACGGTTTTTTCCGTCAAACTCCCGTCCAGCCACGCTTGTAGCAGCCGGTGTACCGTCAGATCGGGGTATCTGCGGATCGGACTGGTAAAATGGCAGTAATGCAGGCTGGCCAGGGCGTAATGGCCGATAGTGGCCGGGCTGTACTCGGCTTTTTGCATACTCTTTAATATTGCAAGGTTGACTATGAACGACTCCGGCTTGCCATGCACAGAAGCCAGTAATTTCTGTATCCCGATCCGATCGACATCCTTGGGGATTATATACCCGCACAACTTAATCACCTTCGACATCTCACCTGCCGCCAGGCTGTCCGGCTCCGGGTGTACCCGCCGCAGAAACGGCACCTTAATACTGTCTAACAGCCGAGCCACCGCCTCGTTCGCCTCGACCATAAACATCTCAATCATCGTATGCGAAAAAGACGTGCTTTCCGGTTGGGCATCGATTACCCGTCCGTGTTCGTCATAGATCAATTCCGCCTTCGGAAGCTCCATTTCCAACATTCCCATTTTTCTGCGGCGTTTTTGCAGAATGTTCGCCAATTCCTCCATTTTCCCAATCAGGGAAATAATCCGTTTGTCGAACCCGCCCTTTTTCCCGTCAAGAATGTGATCGACGTCTTCATACGTCAACCGTAGCGTCGAACGTATCACACTGTTGGCAAACCGCGTCCCCAAAACCTTGCCCTTCTCATCGAGCTTTATATACGCGCTTTTGACCAGCCTGTCCTGCCCTTGCTGCAACGAACAGACCCCATTACTCAACAGTTCCGGCAACATTGGAATCACGTGCTGGGGCAGATATACACTGGTACCGCGCAGTTGTGCCTGCTTATCGAGATGGCCGCCCGGCTTGACAAAATGACTGACGTCCGCGATATGCACACCTAACTTCCAATGACCGTGGGGCAATCTTTTTATGCTGATAGCGTCGTCGAAATCACGGGCGTCTTTCGGGTCGATAGTTATAATGGCCTGATCCCGAATATCCTCCCGCTGAGCAGGCCCTTTTCGTGCGATCTCGTCCGCCGCGTCAAAACCGTCAACCGCCTGTCGGGTTTCACGCAACGAACTACGGCTGAATTTATCGTCCAGTTTATACCGCTTTATCACCCCTTTCAATTCCGTCGCGCTGTTCCCGCTCTTGCCCAGCCGTTCGATGATTACCCCATTCGCATAATAGTTCTGATTTGGAAAACTGAGAACCTCGACCACGACCTTATCGCCCAATTTGGCGCTTTTCGCTCCCGGATCGTCCACCGCGATCGCTTCCGTCATGACCTTGCCGTCCGGCTGTACGAACCACTGCTTTCCTTCTCGCCGCAGGGTGCCCACGAACTGTGTCTCCCGTCGGCTGAGCACTTCGACAATTCGGCCTGCATAGCGACGCTGTCCGTCCCGCGTGCCCCGTCGCGTAACATTCGCCACCACCTTATCGCCTGAAATCGCGTCCAGCGACTCACCCGCCGGTATATACAGATCACCCTGGGCCATAGCGGTATCCGGACGAATAAAGCCAAACCCCTTACTACTCGCCTGAAACGTCCCCACTACCTGATCCGTTATCTCCGGCAAACGAACCACCCCTCTGCCGCCGACAACCAGCTTTCCATCCCGTTTGAGCTGCTCAACGGCCTCTGAAAAGATGCCGCGCTCCTCATCAGGCACACGCAATGCCCGCGCCAGGTCCCTAATCCGGAGTCCCTTATAATCCTCACGTGTCAGAACACGCATAATTCTTTGTGTAAATCGTTTTGGCATATAATCACCTGCTTTTACCGGACTTTATCATATCGAACAATAATAATCAACACAAAGCCTGTTCGCAGCCCTGTTAATCCAGTCAATCCGAACAATGTATAAAACTTGCTGATTATCACATTGCACCATAGCATTAAAGTGGATTCTTTGGTATAAGTGAGTTGAATGAGAAAGAAATAAAGTGTGCCGCTTAGCCATTTTTATGGAACTATTTGGAGAAAACATGGGTACGCAAGTTAACAATCGTCGTGAGTTTTTAAAAAGTCTTGGTTTTGGGGCGGCTACATTTGCCGGTTCGAACTGGTTGTCCGCAAATGAAAGAATCGGCCGAGGATGGCTGGCCGGCTATGCCGAGGCCGACGTCACCCCGACACCCGGTCAATGCTTTATGGCGGGTTATGGCCGCGAGCGATATGCGCAGGACGCCCTTTCCCCACTGTTGTGTCAGGTATTGGCAATTAAGGATCATAAAGGCCGCGTTGCCGTTTTGGTAACCGCCGACCTTCTCACCTTTGACCGGACCATAATAGAAGGAGTCCGTCATGATGTCAAACAGAAGCACGGTATCGAGCCGGAATGCGTAATGTTCGCGGCTTCGCATACACATTGGGCACCGGCTGTGAGTATGAGCGGTAGTTTTGGTTGTATTGGCGCACCTAACGTGTGGTATATGGGGCGTCTCGAAGAGACAATCCTGAGCCGGATCGACGATGCGTTGAAAAACCTGACACCGGCCACTATCGATTACACTGCTGTTGACTTTCGAGGTGTTGGTTGCTGCCGTCGTCTGCCCGTCAACGGTAAGATCACATGGGGCCCGTACTCCGAAGGCTCGTTTGACGGCCATACACCGATTCTCCGAGTAAGGCGGCAACAGTCACCTCGGCAATTGCTTGTTGTGGGCCATGCCTGCCATCCCACCAGTTCTGGGCGCATCAATAAATGGTCTCCGGATTATCCCGGCGCCATGCGCGACACACTTTCCGAACAAATGACTGATACGAAAGCATTATTTGTCCAGGGATGCGGCGGCGATGCCAAGATTGTCCATAAGAACCCGCAGACCGGCAAGCTGGTCTTTGCCGCCGACCCGAAACGGGCTCGGGAAGCGGGCCGAAAACTGGCCCAGGCGGTGATAAGCCGTCTTGACAAAGGACAAATGACCGCTCTTTCGGGAGCAATTAGCTGCTCCCTAATAACCGGGCAGCTTAGCTATGGTGAACCTTGGTCTATGGAGGAAATTAAACGTGCGGCTTACGAAGGCCCGAAGAAAAGTTATATGACCTGGACTGCCCGTCAATATCTTTCGTTGCCCTTCGAAAGACCGAACTTTCGTTATGATGTCCAGCTCTGGAAATTCGGGCGGCAATTGAGTATTTTTGGTATGGAAGGAGAAGTTTGCAGCCCGTGGGGACCCATGCTGCGGGACATGGCCAACACGGAACAGGCTATGGTGGTGGGCTACGCCAATAGTACCAACGCGTATATTCCGGACCGGAGTATCGTTCGCGAGGGTGGTTATGAGGGGCATACTTCCCATAGAGTGTACTTCCAACCCGGACCTTTTACCGAAAACATTAATGAAGAAGTTAAGCACATTGTAACGCGGGCTCAGGAAACCGCGGAATAACAATTGGAACCAAACTTTTGCAAATAAAAAAAGGAGTCCTGCCATTTTAAAAAATATTGCTTTATCAATAATGTTCTTTTGTCTGTTGATTGTGCCTTCCTGCTCTGACAGAGAGCAAAACGGCCCCGCCGAAGATAAAGGCCGGGCAAGACTCGTTACGCTGGACCCCGGCCACTATCATGCCGCCCTGATACAGAAAGGTATGTACGAGCAAATCGACCCCACCGTTTTCGTGTATGCTCCGGTCGGCCCCGATGTACAAAATCACCTCAAATATATTCAGAGCTTCAACAATCGCGCTGAAAATCCGACCCGTTGGCAACAGAAAGTATATACGGGAGATGATTTCCTGGAAAAAATGCTCGCCGAAAAACCCGGCGACGTTGTAGTCCTCTCCGGTAACAATCGGAAGAAAACCGAGTATATCAAGGCTATTATCGATTCCGGCCTCAATGTTTTCTGCGACAAGCCGATGTGTATCAATGCCCGGGACTTCCAGCTTCTGGAACAGGCCTTTGATTCGGCGGAAAAAAACGGTGTATTGCTTTACGACATTATGACAGAGCGTTTTAATATAACGTGCATCCTGCAAAAATTGCTCGTACACGACAAAGAACTCTTCGGAGAACCGGAACAAGGCACCGCGGAGAATCCGGCTGTGGTAAAGGAAAGTTCGCACTATTTCTTCAAGTATGTCTCCGGAGTTCCAATCAGGCGACCGGGATGGTATTTTGACACCACCCAACAGGGCGAAGGATTAGTGGACATAACGACACACCTTATCGATCTGGTGATGTGGACACGCTTTTCGGAGCAGGCCATCGATTATAAAAAAGACGTGGCTGTGAAAACGGCTCGGCGATGGCCCGCAATGATCACTCAATCGCAATATGAAAAAGTAACCGGATTACCCGACTTTCCCGATTTTCTGAAAGGAAAATTAAATGACGAGGGAGTATTACCTAATTATGCCAATGGGGAAATGATTTTTGCCTTAAAAGGCGTCTATGTGAAATTGGCGGTAACCTGGGATTTTCAGGCGCCGGAAGGATACGGTTATACCCATCATTCGTTGTTCAGGGGCAGCAAAGCCAATGTGATTATCCGCCAGGGCAAAGAGCAGAATTTCCGGCCCGAAGTCTATGTAGAGCCTGTACCGGGAGCCGGTGTGGAAAGCTTGGCAATCCCCCTTGAAAAAGCACTCGCCAGGCTGCAGGGTATGTATCCGGATTTAGGGATCGAACAGAAGAAAAACGGCTGGCGCATATTGATACCCGACGAATATCGTGCCGGGCACGAAGCTCATTTCCAAAAGGTTACGGAAAAGTA
>DAOVXR010000330.1 GCA_030636065.1 Sedimentisphaerales bacterium
GAATCGGCTTTGTTAGCGACCAGGAGTACGCTTAATTGTGGCCGTCGCAACAGTTTGGCCACCTGTTGATCCAGGGCGGTTACTCCCTCGCGGACATCGACCACGAACAGCACCAGGCTGGCCTGTTCAATTGCGATACGGATTTGGCCTTCGACGTGTTCGGTAAGGTTATCGTGATCTTCGATGCCGTAGCCGCCGGTATCGACCAGCTCGAAATACTTGTCATCCAGATCGACAATGGCGCTGACCCGATCGCGGGTTACACCGGCGGTCGGTTCGACGATACTGATTTTTCGGCCGGACAGGGCATTGAGCAAACTGCTCTTACCTACGTTCGGCCGACCCACTATAGCCACAATTGGTAATTCCATAAATAATGTTTCCTGAATTTTAATCTGAAGTGCAACTTGCGTTTTGTTGCACTTCAGATTAAAATTCAGGTTAGATAACAGAGGGTGGGAAGTTGAACCAGACATAACCATAGACATGGAACGAACAATCTCTCTTGCCGGATGAGGAAGTTTTTCCATATCTTCATCTGATATAATTTGTCCGTTTTCTTCTTGATCGTTATTTTTTGCGTCTTCTTTTTTTGCGGGCATCTCGATATTTGTTGAGATATTATCCCTGTCTTGTTCTTCTCTTGTCGGTTTTTTAGCCATTTCTTTACCTTATACTTATCTTCTCATTGCGGAAGACGCATAATGTTTGATTATCATATCAAGATAACCATCGACATAATCTCCAATCGTATCGGACAATTTCATCTCTACAAAATGAAGTATCAAGACACTTAAAATCCGTTCGAAGCTTTCCTCTGAAATTTCTTTGTCTTGCCGTAATTTGATGATAGGCTTTATGATTGGACTAAAATTCATGGCGATGTCGCGTTCGACACCAAACATAAGCCTTGCGTCTATGCCTGGAAATCTGCCAATTCCCGAAGTATCAAAACTATTGTTTCGTGAACGCAACATATCTAAAACTTTCCCCAAGGATAACTATCTACCAATAATCATTAACTACTAGTGTATTCTATCGACAAACCCAAAAAGAATCAATAGTTAATAACTCGTTAAAATATAAATAGTTATGACATATTTTGTTATTTTCTAAGTTTCAACCACCGACGGCGGAAGCCGTCGCGAAGCTTTTCTGTGAACCGCAGCCCCATTTTTTGAGTGTTTGTATTGAATTCCATTCGTGCGACTCGTTGCGGATCGGGTTTTTTGCCGCGGAACAGCCCTGTAAGCATTAACAGCGAGACAACAAATCGTACCCACTTTTGAATTATTGTAGTCATCATAAGATAAAATATAGTGTGCCACGGCCATCTTGGCCGTGCTTATGCCGGTGATGCTGATTCAACGCTGCCACGTTTGGCCCACACAAGCCAGCAATTCTTCACGATCCCGTACCTGAATTGACTTCATGGGCCAAAGCTGACGTTTTTCCAATACGTGATATTCAACCTGGTAATATTTTTGTACCTGACTGATTCCTGCATCCACCGGTCCGCGACCACGAAAACCGCTATCGTTTATCCATCGCCCGATTTCCTGCTCATACTCGGCAGGGTATATCAGAGCCATCAGCAACGGGTTATTGTCCGAGCGGGCCAGATGTAGTTTGGCACGACAGGGGGGTAGCTGCTTTTCACTCCAGCCGCAAAGCACCTGAAAATCACGACGGCCGGAATTCTCATCACGGCAGTGAAAGAACATGCCGCTTTCCAGCGAAAACTTTTCTCTCGGCACACCAGCCAGTTCCATCGTACCGTCTGGTTGCCCGCGATGAATCTTATATACCTTGACCTCGGCGAACCGTTCTGATTCCAGCAGTGTGGCAACTTCTTCCGCGACATAACCAATCCCGCACTGCCCCTGGAAGTCGATTACATAAAGACCTGCGTACTTTTCAGCGTTATCTGTTTTTGGTAGCTTCATTATTGTAGGCAACCTCTAAAAGCCGTAGGGTGGGGTCTCACCCCACACGTTTTTCTTTATTCGATGTTCATTTTTCTGCATTTCTTCTTTGCTTCCTTTGCTATCTTCTGTTCAAAATATTCTTCTGTCTTCTGTCTTCTCTTTTATTTATTCGTCATTATTCCAGTCTGCCTTTGCGAAGCATTTGGCTCAATTTTTTTATTATTTGTCGGTTCTCCGGCTCATTGACGACATTTCGGTTTTCCTGCGGATCGTTTTGGTGATCGTACAGTTCTTTTTCGATTGCTTTGCCGTCTTTTATCCATTCGGCATAGCGATACCGATCTGTCCTC
>DAOVXR010000184.1 GCA_030636065.1 Sedimentisphaerales bacterium
CCCAGACAGCCAAATTGCCCCGACCCTCCGGCCGAAACGGCCCCAATTTGGCGGTCTGCCCAAACGATTTTTCTCTCGATTTTTACGAAATTTCAATCATTTTGGTATTTGTTGTTGTTGCACTTCAGATTAAAATTCAGGTATCTAAATGAAATCATCCAACAGAATCCATAGAAGTAATATCAGAGCATCATTTTGGTGACACAGCCGTCAAAACAGTTTGCAATCCAGGACAACCAGACGATAGTCTTTATCGGTGACAGTATTACCGACTGTGGCCGAAGGCTTGAGGCCCGTCCTTTTGGCGACGGTTTTATGCGGCTTATTGTCGATCTCGTGGCCGCCCGTTATCCGCAGCGTAAAATTAAGTTTATCAATCGTGGCATTAGTGGTGACGTCAGTGTTGGCCTGCGGCAGCGATGGGACGAGGATGTCATTGCGTACCAGCCGGACTGGGTCTCGGTAATGGTTGGGATCAACGATGTACACCGGCGTTTCGATGATTACGGGATGATGGACGTATCGCCTGAACTGTACCGAACAGCCTATTTGGACTGTTTGACTCGCACGTCTGAACAGACAAACGCGCGGCTTATACTGATGGACCCGTTTTATATTTGCAAAGACCCGCAGGCCGGTTCGGTTCAGGAGGAGATTCTTGGGGTATTACCTGAGTATATTGCCGTTGTGCACGAGATGGCCGAAAAGTTTCAGGCGTTGCGCGTACCGCTGCACGATATTTTTCAACGGCAGTTGTTGTACCGTTCGGCCGAGACCCTTTGCCCTGAACCGGTTCATCCAAACCATGCCGGCCACACCGTCATCGCCCATGCTTGGCTGAACACCCTCGGCTGGTAAGAATTAAAGATGTCCGGAGGGGAATTAATAACAACAGGATATTATGACAAATGGGTAAAATAAGCAAATCGATAGCATTGGTTCTCTTTTCATGTTTTGGGATTTCATACGGAGCGGAGTATGATATAAAAACAATCACAACGATAATGGATGCTTATGAAAAACAGTTAGATAGCATTAAATTAAAATATACATACACATACCCACTTGATGAACAAGGAAACATAGCACCAATAGCAAGTTTTTCTAAAAAACTCTCATCTGTTTTGAATGATCTCTGTGCCATCTTTTCCTCTTGTGTTTTTCCTTATTTTTGTGGCTATTGTTTTTTTGCGTCTGGTCGAGAAGCGTTGCTTTGCGGATAACAGCCTTTTTCTGATATTCCTGATTAGCGTCAAATTGTAGTTTCATCGTTTATCTTTTTTCTTTGCAGGCAGTTTCAGGCGTGTTGAGTCAGGGTAATATCTTCAATTTCACGTTCTGTTCCAGAGCCGAGCGTTACCATTTTCCTGACGTCAAGAAAATGGCCCGAAGGCTCAAAAACAGCGTTTTTGCAGGAAACCATAGTTTTTTCTATATCGACCATAGATATATTATGTACAATATGCGGGCGGATTGACAGTTTAAACCTTGCATAAACGCAAAATGCGGAAAAACGCCGGATAGGGAGAAATAACCGTGGTAACAGTGTCTTACAGTGGGGGCCGGTAAGAAGAATCCCCCGATCCCCGCCTTCGCGGGGACATGTTTTACCTCGGGGGCTGGTAAAGAAAAGAGTCCCTCGATTTTACATCGAGGGCTGGTCAGAACCCCCGCTTGACAGCAGGGGCTGGTAAAGAAAACTAAGATATGAAAATTGAAGCCATATTATTCGATTTCGGCGGTACTCTCGACAACGATGGCGTCGATTGGTTCACCCGCCTGTACAAGAGCATAACCGGTCGTATCGGCCATATCGAGCCTGCCGAGTTCCAGCGAAACGCCGACAAAGCCGCTTGTGATATATGTCTGTTAGAAGACACGTCTCGTTTGAGTATGGACGGCATGGTTCACCGTCTTTGCGAACACATCCACACTCTGATGAACGGACAAAGCGAACATGCCTGGGGTGTTCAGGAGGTGGCCGAGGAATTTCTAACTGAGTCCCGCGTGTTCATTGAGCGCAATCAATTGGTACTTCAGAAATTACAGGAGCGTTTTCGACTTGGCTGTATAAGTAACAATTGGGGTAACACTGCCGGGTGGTGTCGTGGGTTTGGTCTGGACCAGTTTTTTGAAACTATGATTGACTCTACAATTGTGGGGGCTGTCAAGCCGGACCAGCGTATATTTCAGGTTGCTCTGGACGAGTTGAAACTTCCTGCCGATGCCTGCGTCTATGTTGGTGACCGCTATGACTGCGACGTTTTAGGCGCCCGCGATGCCGGTCTCACTCCCGTATGGATTGCTAACGGCCAAAACGGGGATAACGATGATTTGTCGTTTCGTCCTCGTTGCATTAGCAGGCTTTCGGACTTGTTGGACATTGATTGGGAATAAGCACACTTTTTCCTTGACCGGTTCCTGGGGTTGCTGTTACACTGGTGAACTGAATGTAAGCAGGACACTTTAGTGTTTCAGGAAGGAGTAGTTCAATAAGCAGCCGATCAAACGGTTAATTTGGTAGGGCCGGGGCTGGAATTTTTGTGTTGAACCAATAAAATTACCCTGATTTTTCCGGAATTTTTTTCCGGGATTATCTCGGTGTGGGCGGAAAATCCCAAAAACGTAATATATTGACAATTGCTGAAAATAGGTCAAAAAACCTGTTTTTTTGCAATAAAATGAAGATTTTCGAATAAAAAAAATTATGGATGTGCCAAAAAACTCTGTTTTTTAACCGTTTTTGAGTTTAATTTGCCAAAATAGCAGATAAATTGACATATTCAGACATTGCGTTTTAGGGCCTGCCTGAATCGTTCGACACCTCTTTTTCAGCATTTTTTCGCTCCCGGTGTAATCTGCGCCCAAGTTAGCCGATTTTCTGTTGATTTATTGTAACCTCCTTATTTACAATATATTATAAACATTATTTAAATCGGAGCAAGAAAGATGCACACAATGACAATTATAGCCGCATTCGAGCCGCTTCAGATGCTGGCGGGCACCGCTGGTGGACTGGTTGTCGGCGCGGTGGTTTTTTGGCTGGCCCAGAATATTATGGGCAAAAACCGCATGCAGGCGGCAGAACAAAAGTCCAAGAGCATTGTACATGATGCCGAGATGCAAGCCGAAAATATCACCAAGACGGTCCAGTTAGAAGCCAAAGCGGAAGCCATCAAAAGGCGAGAAGAATTCGAGAAAGAAACCACAAGCATACGCAATGAACTACGCAACAGCGAACGACACCTGAGCAAACGGGAAGATACGGTAGATCGAAAATGGGATATGCTTACCAGCAAAGAACGCACCATCGAAAAACTCGAAAAGAAAGTGGGCGAGAAAGAACGGGATTTAGACAATAAAGACAAACAATTAACTAATACCCTGTCAGAACAACGCGCCACACTGCTGAGAATAGCCAGCATAACACCCGAAGAAGCCAAAGAAATACTACTCAATCGGCTGGAAGGTGAGGTCAGCCATGAAGCCTCCGCCCTGATCGAAAAGATTATCAGTAAGGCCAAAGAAGAAGCCGACTCCCGCAGCCGCGAAATAACCCTCAATGCAATACAACGCTACGCGGCAGAACATACCTGCGACAGTACCGTCTCGACCGTGGATATACCGAGCGACGAAATGAAAGGACGAGTCATCGGCCGAGAAGGCCGTAATATTCGGGCATTCGAAAAGGCGTCCGGGGTCGATGTTATTATCGACGATACGCCCGGAGTGGTAGTAGTATCAGCATTCGATCCGATCCGCCGCGAAGTGGCACGGATCAGCTTAGATAAACTTATCAAAGACGGACGCATTCACCCGGCCCGAATCGAAGAAATTGTCGAAGAAAGCCGCAAAGAAATCGATAAAGAACTCGTAGAAATAGGCAAACGAGTAACACTGGAAGCAAATGTCAACGGAATCAATAACAGACTACTACCCTATCTCGGTCGGTTGAACTATCGCACAAGCTACGGCCAAAACGTACTGCGGCACAGCGTGGAAGTGGCGTTCCTGGCCCAGGCGATGGCAGAAGAACTAAAATTAGACGGAGCCCTGGCACGACGGTGCGGCCTGCTACACGACATCGGCAAAGCTATGGACCATGAAGTCGAAGGAGGACATCCCGCAATCGGGGCCGACCTGGTCAAGAAATTTGGCGAATCACCGATAGTACTCAACGCTATAGCCGGACACCATGGCGATATTGCAGCCATTTCACCCTACACAACACTGGTGGCCGCAGCCGATGCCATGAGCGCATCACGGCCAGGCGCCAGACGCGAAACCCTCGAACGCTATGTCAAACGATTAGAAAACTTAGAGGCAATTGCCGTTGAGTTCCAGGGAGTTAAACAGGCTTATGCCATTCAGGCCGGTCGGGAAATACGGGTGATTGTCGATCCCAAAGCCGTCAATGACGAAAACGCCTGGCGAATCGCACACGATATAGCCAAAAAAGTCGAGGAAGAACTGACCTATCCCGGCGAAGTGAAAGTTAC
>DAOVXR010000309.1 GCA_030636065.1 Sedimentisphaerales bacterium
CATCCTTTTTCTTGGCGATGGAACCGATGAACATCCGCTGTTGATCAGAAGCAGTTCCAACACCATTAAAAACGCTATTAAGGGTACGACGCTCGAATTGCACAGTGCCTCCGATGAGGCGGTCGAAATTACGGTTGAACAGGACCTTGACTCGATCATGACTCAGATCGAGGGTTTTGTCGAGGCCTATAATTCACTTATGGACGACCTGGACGAGGCCGCCAAGTTCGACCCTGAAACTTACGAACGTGGCATCCTTTTTTCCGATAGCGCCATCAGTACCATCCGTTCCGCCGCCCAGAACCTCGTTATGAGAGCCGTACCCGGTCTTTCTTCGCAGGTCAATCGACTTGCGAAAGTCGGTGTCGCGTTTGGTTCGTTTGGCAATGAGATGATTACCGGACCGGACGGCAAACAAGTCAGCGTTGCCGTCGCTCGTACCCCCAAGCTTGTCTTTGACAAAGATCAGTTCCGTCAGACCTTTGCCGATGACCCTGAAGGAGTAGCCGAACTGTTCACCAAAGCTGATACTGGTATAGGCGATTCTATTGCGGATCGCCTTGACAATCTTGCCGGTGATGACGAAAGCACTATAAAAAATCGACTTGATTCTATGATGTCGAGACAGAGATTATTTGAAGATAGAATCGAGAATATCGACAAACTATTGTTGTCCAAGGAAGGGCGTCTTTATAGACAATTTTACGCAATGGAGCAGGCTCTTGGCTCTATGCAGTCCCAGCAGAGCGCACTGTCTTCATTGAGTTCGATGGCCGCCAGCTTCCGTAAGTAGTAAAGTAGGGTGCGATGTATCGCACCATTTCTTTATTAGGCCCGAAGGGCCGAAAGATCGCATAGTTACGTAGGATGGGCTTCAGCCCATGCTGCCTGACGGGATAAGTTTATCGATGGAATCTAAAACCGGTAATAATACCAGCGAATATCTCAAAACCAGGGTTTTGACTGCTTCTCCTGAACAGTTGCAGTTGATGCTTTATGACGGTGCTATTCGTTTTTGCGAACAGGCCCGCCAGGCTATAGAGAACAAAGAGATAGAAAAAAAGTTCCATCTGCTCACCCGCGCCGAAAATATCGTTCTCGAATTGTGTAAATCGATGCGTGAAGAGCTTGCGCCTGACACCTGCTCGAAAATGCGGGCCTTGTATTTGTTTTGTTATGAAAAGCTCGTAATGGCCAATATGAATAAGGATATGGAACCGCTCGACGATGCGCTGAAGGTACTTCGTCACATGCGTGAAACATGGGTACTGCTTATGGAAAAAATACACGACGAACGAACCGCCAACTTACATTCAGTTGCGCCGGAACCACCCACCGCTTCTGTCCCTGACAATCCTCTCGAACAGCCCGTCGGCTCCACTATCTGCCTTGAAGGTTGAACCCTTCCAGAAATAACTTATACGTCGCCAGACCTTTTTCGAGTTGTTTTATCTCGATAAATTCATCTTGTGTATGTGCTTGTATCGGACAGCCCGGCCCGATAATTGGCGTGGGAATATTCAATTGCGAAAAGGCGCTGGCATCGGTCGCGTATCCTACCACGATGGCCTCGCTTTCGCCGATTGTTTTTTCTGCCGCCAAGAGCAGGGATTTAACTATCGGATGATCCGCCTTCGTTTCCATCGGTTCGTATGCGTTAATTATTTCCACTTTAACAGGTTCGTCTGACCTACCAGCCCCCCATGTTAATGGGGGGTCGTCTCCCCCGCGCAATTTCGCCGTCAACACAGCTTCTAACTCATCCCGGCATTGTTTGGGCGATCTTCCCGGCAGTATCCGCCAGTCGATTCGCGCCTCGCAGCGGTCCGGTATCACATTTATTTGTTGCCCTCCATTTACAATCGTAGCTGAGAGGGTCTCTGTCTTCAGACGCGGATGACCCGGCCGCTTCGTCAATTCACCAGCAAATTCTTCGACTGCCGTTAATGCCCGGGCCATTTGGTAGATCGCGTTTTTACCCAGCGCCGGCATCGAGCTGTGAGCGCTCTTGCCGCGGCTCGAAATCCTCAGACGCACCACCCCTTTGTGTGCCACCACTGCCTTCAATTCTGTCGGTTCAGCCATAATTGCCGCGTATAGCTTGCTGCCGCCTGCCGATATATCGGCCCAATGCTCGGCAAAATAACGCGAACCGGTCATATCGTATTCTTCCCCGCACGAGGCCAATAGTGCCAGATTACACGGCAGATTCCCTGCCCGTACTCTGTCGCGAAACGCGATCATCATCGCTGCCAGCGGCCCTTTGTCGTCGCACGTCCCCCGCCCGTAAATCCGCCCTTCGCGAATCTGCGGATCGAACGGTTCGATTACCATATCCTTTACATCTACAGTGTCCATGTGCGCGCTTAGCAACAGCGTTTTGCTTGTGTCTTTTCCTGTTGCCATTGCCAGCACATTTTCCCGCCCGACGCGTACCTGCTGAATTTGCACTTCCAGCCCCGCTTTTTTCAGCCAGTCAGCCACCAGCGCCGCCATTCGGCTTTCTCCGTAGGGAAAATCCAGGCGATCAGTATCCTGCGGGTTCACACTGGCCTCGGCCACCATCCGTCTGCACAATTCTACAACTTCACTATTCATAACCGCCATTATACCCACCGGCTATCATTTCGCAAGGGAATTAAAGGGGCCAGGAACAATCCTGTTCGGCACAATCTTTGCTCTTCGGCAACTTATAGCGTACTTGTCACATAAACGTGATTGTATCTGATGTTTGTATTATCGCCAATTTAATTTTGCGCAGCATGAACGGGGGCGGCGATTTTGATAAA
>DAOVXR010000142.1 GCA_030636065.1 Sedimentisphaerales bacterium
GTTAGCCAAAAAGAAATTGACAATGCTGTCGAACGACTAAATAATAGGCCGAGAAAATGCCTTAACTATCGGACCCCAACTGAGGTGTTCAACTGAATCCGTTTTGTTGCACTTCAGATTAAAATTCAGGAAATATAAAATAAACAATTTTAAGAAAAAAAGAAAAGATGGATTCTTGCCCCCTGCCTTCGCAGGGGCATGCTCTACGCAGGAATGACATAAAAAGTACCGGACACCTTTAATTATGGGATATAGAGGCGCCAGGGAGATGAGTTGTCGCGACGATGAAAACGGAAATTAAAGACAATGTTCTTCGGCTTGTGGGCAGGGCCAAGACGGACGGAAACATCGATACGAGACGTCGCCCACAGAAAGTCGTCGTCAAAAGAAACGTCTATGCCCTGCGCGTTCCAACGGTCCAAAACGATACGCCCGGTACGCGGGCCGAGGAACCTTCGGGCGGCAGAAAGGCCAAGCGCATAGCGCTCCTTCGCAGAAGAAACGTCGGCAGGGACAATAACGGCTGCGAACCGAACGTAATCGCGAGCGGCAAGGGCCAACAAGGCTTTGTCAGAAAGGCGCTGGATGGTTAGCCGAGGATCGCTCGTTTTAGACGGCGGGGCACTCTGCTTAGAACAAGAGGGCGGTAGTAACAGCGCGAAGAGAAACAGATAAATAATGTTACGGATGTTGTTCATAAAAAATAAACAGCGATAATTGCGTGGGCCACAGGCCCACCCTACTTAAGAATCCCCCGATTTTACATCGGGGGTTAGTAAGAAAAACAGCAGGGGCTATAGTAAATGGCGGGCACGGCCCACCCTACATTACGGAGCGAGTTTAATAATGAAAACTCAATATGGCTATGATAACCACGGAAGGTTCGATAAGGCAAGACATAATTCGCAGGGCGACGAAGAAGAAAGAACCTGCTTTTTCGGGCATTCGTACTGTCGGCTGATTATGGCGGGATTGCTGCTGGTGACTGCTCTGCTATGGACGGCCGTAGAACCGGGTCAGGCCGATCAGGAAAACGGCAGTGAAGACCAAACGGGGCAGTCAGAAAGCAAAGAAAAAAAGGCCGAGAAACCGGATAAGCCGGTCGAGGAGGTAAGGCCGGAAGATATTATGAACTCTTTTATCCTCGCTGAAGAAACGAAATTGATGGAACTTGTTAAAGCATACGCAGAGGCGATGATGGAAGACCCGGAATCAGCCGAAACAAAAGAATTGTCCCGGCAATTAGATGAATCGCGAGAACGTATGCAAGCACTGCTCGAAAGCGATCCGCGAGCAAATCTGAACAAGCTGCCATCAGCCCGAACGGAACCACGGGCACCGAGACGGTTACTGCCGTCCAGAAAAAGAACAAAAACAGCAAAAACGCCGAACGGGTTGCCACATGTCGAATCAGCCCAAACAAAAAAGGCGGTTCCAAAAACAGAAAAAGTCGGGCCGGAAAATAAAACCGCTGAAAGCGATCCGGCAAGCAAGGGTACCGAAGAAAAAATAGAAATTAAACTGGAAAACGATTATGTGAAAATCAAGGTCGAAAAAGATATTATCGATATCAATATGCTGCTCAAAGCGGTCGGGACGGCATTAGAACTGAACTTTATCTATCCGGACGGGGCTGTCCCAACAGGTAAGGTGAGGCTGCAACAGTACGGCAAAATCCACAAACGAGAAATGCTGCCGCTTTTAGAATCAGTGCTGGCGTTTTCCGGCTACAGTATGGTACGCGAAGATCCGTACATACGCATAGTCAAGCGGGCCGATGTTCATAAAAAGACGTTAATTTTCACTCCCGGCGCGGTTGGGCCTGATGATGTGCCGGAAGATTCGGTCGTAATAAGAAAATACGAACTGAAACACGCGACATTTGTCGATGTTAAAAAAACATTAGCCAACTTCGTCCCTGACGCTTCCGTAATCACAACAATCCCCAAAACAAATTGTCTTCTCATCACAGAATATGCCAGGCGCATTCCGCGGATAATAGAAATCATCAAACTGGTCGATGTGCCCGGCGTCCAACGCAAAATGGAGATTATGGCGTGCAAACACCTGACGACAATGGAAGCCAAAAGCCAGGTGGAAATGCTTCTGAAAGCTCTGAACGCTCAACAAGTGAGTGTTACGGGGGCAGTTCCCGCCGCTGCCCGCCCCGTCCCCGAACCGCCGGCAAGAGGAAGTCGGCCCAGGCCCAAGCCGCCCACCAAAAGGACAAGTCCTCCACCCGCAAGTACGACAACGAAAACCAACAAAGTAACAATACTGGAGGATAAGCGTAATATTCGATTGTTAGTGATCGGTACCGATGAACAGATCGGCCAGGTAAGGCATCTATTGAGTATGTTCGATGTGCCGGTAGGAGGGCCGGAGATAAAATTAGTGCCGCTGAAAGTGGAATATTTAGGCTCCGGCGAGGTCATTACCCAAATAAGCAGTCTAATCAAAGCTCTGAATTCGCAGGGAGCAAGCAGTACCAAGCCCACGCCGATAAGACCAACTCCGCCAGTCAAAGGTAAAGCACCACCGAGACCGCCCAGGATAATATCGCGTTCCGCGGCTCCGACAAAGACCTCGCCGGTAGTTGCGTATATGCAGGCAGACGAACGAACAAACAGAATATTGACAGTCGGCTCACAGGAACAAATCGATCAGGTTAAGGATATGCTTAAACTGTTAGATGTTGCGCACGGCGGGCCGGAAATCAAACTGACGCCGATAAAAGTGAAATATGTGTTGGCGCAGGATATATCGGAAAAAATAAGTGAGCTAATCAAAGCTATAAACGAAGAAATAAACGAAGGGGCAAGCAAAAAAACCACAAGAACACCTGCGGCCCGGCCATCGCCGCCGTCGGCCAAGAGGCCGAAATCAGCCTCGCCCGAAAGAAGGACAGCGGCCCGTACGACAAGCGGCTCGCGATTAGCAGGGGCGTTGGGGCCATATATACAAGTAGATGCGCGGACGAATCGTATTCTCGTGGTCGGCTCCGAAGAACAGACAAACCAGGTTAAAGAGCTAATGGGGATGTTAGATATGCCGGTTGGCGGCCGTGAGATAAAATTAGAGACGCTGGAAATAAAATATATATTGGCGGGAGAAGCAAGCAGCTCGATTGGGGACCTGATTACAGCATTGAACGAGCAAATGGCGGCGAGCGCTATACCGGTTGGCGTTACGCCTCCGTCAGAAACCGTCAAGACATCGAAAGCCACAACAACAAAACGAGCACCAGCACGAGTGCCAACAAAAAGCAGGGGCACGACTACACAAGCGGGTACCGTAACAACAAAGGTTGGGCAGTTGGGGCCTTATATGTTGGCGGACGAACGGACCAACCGTATTCTGGTGGTTGGGTCAAAAGAGCAGATCGGACAGGTGAAGGACCTGCTGAGTCTGTTAGATGTGCCTGTGCCGGGCGCTGAAATCAAACTGGTGCCGATGATACCGAAGTTCCTACACGCTGGAAAGCTGGCGGAGCAAATAAGCGAGTTGATATTAGCACTTACCGAACAAGAACAGGAACAAGAGATAGGTCAGACCGGTACGACAGCGAAATCGGGTACGGAACCGACGCGGACAACAAGAATACCGAGCCGTCTGTCCACACTGGGACGGGCGACGACGGAACAGGGTCAGTTTATCAAGACATCGTCAACCGGTCCGATCCTGGTGCCGGACATCAGAACGAATCGTCTGTTCGCGATAGGTAACGACGAACAGATCGAACAAGTAAAGGAATTGATGGTACTGTTGGATGTGGATATCGATCTGAAATTAGTGCCGATACAAATAAAACATGTGCTGGCACCGGACATAGCAGAGCAGATATCCAACCTAATCACGGCGCTAACAGAACAGGGGTCGAGCGAGTCAACATCATCGGCTTCGCGAGGTCGGACGTCGAGGTCGAGGTTGCAGACAGGATTACGAGACAGTCGCAGTGCCCGCGGCGATTATTCACGCAGGCGCGGTTCTGTTAGTTCTTATTTTGTCGAAACGGGCGAGGGCGGGCCGCTGTTGCTGCCGGACGACAGGACGAATCGGCTGCTGGTGGTCGCAACGCAAAAGCAGTTGGATATGATCAACGAGCTGTTGCCGTTGTTAGATGTTCCGCCAAGCGAATATGACCGGATGAAACTGGAGATATTTCAGCCGGAGTACGTCGAGGCGGCGGACGTTATGAAAATACTGGACGAACTGGCGATAACGAAAAAAGACCGCAGCGAAATGCGTCCGCGAGAACGAGCGCGAACAAGCGACAGAAGTTTGTCACCAACGACCGAGCAACCACGTCTGACAGAAGAAGGGCAGATCATACCCGGCTTAGAAGAGCCGGAGATTCGCACGGCAATCCACGAGATTACAAACCGAATTTTTGTCTATGCGACGGAATACCAGTTGCGCGACATAAAAGAAATAATGAAACATATCGATATGGACCCGAACGAGCACTTGGGGCGGATTCAGATATATCCTCTTGAAAATCGTGAGCCGGAAGTTGTGGCAGGTATGCTGAAGGAACTGTTAGAGTCGGAACGTACCTACACAAAAGAAGGGGCTGAAACCGTAACCAGTGTACCCGGCAGAGAAGGTGCTCCGATTATTGTAACATTGGCGGATATTCACGCGGTGGCGGTACGCGGCTCAACGCGGCAGCATGAAGAAATCAAAAATATTATCGAAATACTCGATAAGCGTCTGGCACAAGTGTTGGTCGAAGCGATTATGGTGCGAGTCAGTAGCAGCGACGCACTCGATTTGGGCGTGGGATTGCAGAACAAATGGGCGGTAACCGATAAAAATATATCAAGTGTGTCGCCCTTCGGGTTAGGCGCAGCCCTGAGCGATGGTATAGTCAGGGGAGTAGGAGGGACGGTGGCTTTCTTCGACGATGATCTGGTTTTCGCGACATTAGAAGCGCTGCAGGCCCAGGGTAATTCCAAAGTGGTGTCCAAACCGCGAATATTAGTGAATGATAATAACACAACAACCATCACAAGCGAACGACAGGAGCCAACAACCAAAACAACAATCCCGGCGGGGTCGGATACGCCAATTACCGAATTCGGTGATTATGTCAGCGCAGGTACGACCCTGACGTTCACGCCGCATATAAGCGAAGGTAATTTTCTGCAACTTGAAATCGATCTGACAGTCGATAGCTTCGACGCAAAGGCGTCGCCGGGTGTGCCACCACCCAAGTCGGTGAAC
>DAOVXR010000341.1 GCA_030636065.1 Sedimentisphaerales bacterium
ATTGGGGATCGGCAAGGATATGCACTATGTCGAGACTTCGGAAGGCAAGCTGATCGATGCCAAAGGCGTAGTGGCCCAATTTGTCCGCTTCTACAGCAACGGCAGCAATGCTAACGATTTGAACCACTATATCGAAGTGGAAGCATGGGGCAAACCGGCTAAGTAGTTGCTGTTGCGGAAGCAAATGTATTCCAATCCGGTGGCACCTTTCCGCCGAAGGCCCAGAGGTGTTTCCCGTTTAACAGCAGGGCCTATTTGAAAAGCTCTCGCGACAGGTACCGGCAGAATAGTGATATGCCCAGAACATACTGCGTTCTCCTGATTTTTGCCATAACGGTTGGCTCCCTGGTGCTGCGTGTACCGCGTTTGCGACAGCGGCCGATGCACTGTGACGAAGCCGTCCATGCCGAGAAGTTCGCTATGCTGCTGGAAGAGGGGACTTATGTTTATGATCCCCTTGAATACCACGGGCCGACGCTCAATTACCTGACGTTGGTGCCGGCGTGGTTGAACGGCGAAAAAAAATATACCGAGATTGACGAGTTCACACTACGGATAGTAACCGTTTTTTTTGGTGTATTGCTGGTTTTTTTGTCAATTCTGATTATCGATGGTTTGGGTCGTCGCGGGGCGGTATTGGCGGCGGCACTTACGGCAATTTCTCCGGCGATGGTTTATTACAGCCGTTACTATGTCCAGGAGATACTGCTGGTCTGTTTTACCTTTGGGGTGGTAGCTTGCGGCTATCGTTTTTTCCGTTCTCCGCGTGTGATATGGGCGGTCTTGATGGGCGCCTTCTTAGGGTTGATGCACGCCACGAAAGAGACTTGCATTATCGCGTATGGGGCAATGTTTCTATCTGCGGTTTTTGTGTTTTTATTGCGCTGCCGTGAGGGGGCTCCTGTGGCGAAGTCCCTTCTTCGGATTATCAGGCCCCGCCATGTAATCGCTGTGGTCGTGGCCGGTGGGATATTTTCGGAACTATTCTTTTCATCCTTTTTCGACAATATGACGGGAGTTTCGGACTCCTTTCGTACCTTTCTGAATTATTTTTCGCGGGCCGGTAGTAATCCGTTACATATCAACCCTTGGTATTTCTATTTGAAGATACTGCTCTGGTCGCAATATGGCGGCGGTCCGGTGTGGTCGGAGGGGTTGATTGCCGTATTGGCGGTTGTCGGGTTTGTCGCTGCTATGAGAAAAAAAGGGCCGGTCGGTGTTAATCAGCACCTGATTCGTTTTCTTGCCTTTTATGTACTGATTATGACGGTTACATATTCCATTATTCCATATAAGACGCCCTGGTGTTTTTTGGGTTTTTTGCATGGAATGATTCTTCTATCGGGGGTTGGCGTGGTATGGTTGCTGCAAATTATACCCGAACGTGCGGGCAGAATTTTACTGGTGGGATTATTGGCGGCAGGGGGGGCGCACCTTTTGTTTCAGGCGTATCGGGGAAGTTACCAATATTATGACGATCCGCGTAACCCTTATGTTTATGCGCATACGACCAGCGATGTTTATAAAATGACAGCTTGCGTGGAACAGATAGCCCAATTTCATCCGGACGGGCATAATATGCATATCCAGGTTTTCTTCCCCCATAATTATTGGCCGCTGCCCTGGTACCTGCGGTCTTTTAATCCCCGGAATATACACTGGGACAAACAGATACCTCCGGGCGAATTGCCGGCGCCGGTTATCCTCGCTGACCCCGATTTGGAACCGCAACTGCTCGATATGTTCTATAAAAATCCTCCACCCGGCCAACGGGAAATGTATGTGCCTTTGTTTATCGATTCAAGTGGGAAATATCTTGAGTATCTGGAACTGCGTCCGCAGGTGGAAATTCGTGGTTATGTGCGAAAGAGTTTATGGGATAAAATGGAGCAGGCCGAGGCGCCGCCGATGCAAAGAAGAATTCAGAATTCAGGAGACAGAAGAGAAGAAATTGAACAGAAGATAGCGAAGGAAGAGAAGAAGAAAAGAGAATAGAGGATTTTTCATAATTAAGCAACTGTTTGTAAGTCTTTTTGTACCAAGTACTGATGAGCAAAAAACACCAACAATTTCAAATCTACCCAACGACGTACACGATGAAGATGTCTGGCATGGTAGG
>DAOVXR010000147.1 GCA_030636065.1 Sedimentisphaerales bacterium
ATTTTTTTATTGGGCAACCACTTACACAAATGCCCTTTTGCTCTGCGAATGAGAATCTCATGCACGGTGCGTACAGACGGCAGCTTCATGCATTTGTTTCTACTTTGGCACTTTTATTGTATTATCTCCGTAATGTAAGTAATGAGAAGATGGTATTTTTATGGAGATTTGATAATGCAGAGACGTGAATTTCTGGGCAAGATGATTGGGACTTCTTTGGCTGGCTTATCTCTTGACGGAATATTGGAAGGTGAAGAAACCGGCTTTGAAAAGCGCGCCAGAGAGTATCTTCGCTCGATTATGCCAAGCCGCCAGAGGATTGAAGACTTTATCACCGGTGTTTACGGTCCCAGAGACAAGCGCCCCGGCGAGATTTTCCAATACGATTCTGAACTGGGCTGGATCCATCATGAGGCGATAGGCAGTACCGGTGTTGACGGTTCCAGGGTGTTCTATAGCTATGAATTCGACGGTGCCCGCAAAGTTATTAACTTTCCTAACAAATCCAGCCGTATTCGCACGTATGGCAATAGTTTCACACATTGCAGTCAGGCAAATAATAATGAAACGTGGGAAGAATACCTGGCGGCTCACATTCAAGAACCTGTTCGTAACTACGGAGTCGGCGGTCACAGTGTCTATCAGGCCTACAGAAGGATGCTGAAAGTCGAAAAGCAAACTTCAGGCGGATATATCATCCTTAATATATGGGATGACGATCACTACCGTAACCTCGATGCCTGGCGGAGCATACGATTTGGTTACGGTTCAAGATGTGGATTTACACTGCCCCATTTAAGAGTAGATGTGGCTAACGGCAGATGTGAACAGATAGAGAACGTCTCGAAGACACCTAAAGACCTTTACAAGCTTTGTGACGTAGATTACCTCTTGCGAACCTTCAAAGACGACCCAATCTTGAAGATGGTGATGGCCGCACGCAAAGGCGGCAGGAATATTTCAGCCGCACTCATAAATCCTGTGGCGGTTACGTTTGGTATTCCTGACGAAAAGATAGCGGATACCGATATGGCGAAAAAGGTCAAAAAGATACATACCGAAGCTGCCTTGTTTGCGACCCAAAATGTTGTTACCTGGGCCGAGGAGTTTGCCAGAGATACCGGCAAAAAACTGATGATCATGCTTTCCTTTGGCCGCGGCAATGTAGCGAAACATTTGTCTGGAAAGCCCCGTTTTGACCAGAATTTTGTTAGCTGGTTAAAAGATAAACCCTATCCGGTAATTGATATGCGGGACGTTTTCGCCGCAGATTACAGAAAGTACAAGGTAAATATCGATCAGTACCTTGCGCCTTTTTATAATGGCCATCATACCCCCAGGGGCAATTTCTTCACTGCCTGGGCAATCAAGGACAGGGTAATTCAGTGGCTAAACCCGAAACCCCTGCCTTATCGTTGAGTTGTGTCTTCAATACCAAAATTTCTTTTTCTGAAGAAAGAAATAAAAACAAAATATAATCACAAATCAGACAAGAATATGGCACTTATATGCAATACAACCATTTCCCTGAAACATTACTAATGGGCTATGAACTTGTGTTTTCACAGCTTTTTCTCTCCGAAGCCGGTGCTACCATGTCCATTCCAATTTATAGCTATCTTTGAGACTCGGATTTTGTATTTTCAACACCAACGCTGGTCGATTTGAAACCATTGTTTGTATTGGTTTCGGACATTTCACTTCATATGTTCCTATTTTTTTGACCGCCTTGGAAGTTTTATAAGGCCTATTTTCAGGAAAAATAAAAGTCAGGCAGAATTCTTTTGCAGGATAGGTTTGTCTTTCAACCCAATATTCGACATCTTGACAGAAGGAATCTTTGAATCTACACTTGAATGTGCGAGTAAATTCTTCCCCTTTCACCGTTGAACGTCCGAATGTTGTTTTTACAAGAATTTTCCCCTCTTCTTCCTCTACAGATACAACCTTCCCAGATAAGATTTCGAAGGAGTCTATACTCCCATCGGCAGACATATCCTCCACGTAGTAAAAGGTGTTTTTCTACCGGGCATTCATTACGAAATTCGCATTTACTACATGCCGCATGGGCCATAACAGTATTTGTTGTTGATATTTCATTATTATGTACCGAGAAGATGGGATCAAGACCTTTCGGATAGCAGATAACTTTTTCGGTTTGCTCATCGATATTGAAATCATCAATATTCAAGGCTTCATCATCTCTATCGATAAGACCACCGGATTGAACCGGGCCGACAAGCTCAACACCTTTGTCGCCTGCACTCAAAATATTTTCATCGCTGCAATAACCGGTATCGGCAAACATCTCTTTTGGCAAAAGGTCGTTGCTCTCCAGGTTATCAAGTACTTTTCCTGTAGCTTCCATATCTGATTCAACTGCTGTTTGCGGGATAGCACACGTTATAAGCTGTACATCGTTTTCCGGATGACAGGTTTCGCTGATTTGCACCTGATAGCCCCGGCCCTTGTGGCCATCGTAGGTCGCATCCGGGTCAGATGGATTCTGCATTACATTGCCGCCGGTCTTTTGTTTAATGATGACCTTGTCTTCGTGCACATGGCATTGCTCATAGAATATTCGTTCAACTACTTTATAAGTATCACGATTACTATGTTCGCCTTTATCAACAAACCGCTGTATAAATACATATCCTCGGCTACCTGTTGGCGAAGCAGATGACGCGATTCGCTGTCTTTTCTGGTCTCGGCGAATAACTGATTAACGCCAGGTGCATAACGATTACGTAAAGATTCATCCAGCGAATTGTAGTCTGTTTTACTATGTCGTTTGAGTTGGGTAAGAAAACGCTTGATCGCTACCCCCATTAACCGTGTGCGACCAAAGCTTGCCATGTCACTGAAGATGCGTGTCGAATCCAAACGCTGTTTGTCAATCTTAGTGCCGAGAACTTCTACAAGCGTTGTGGTAATTTTGTCCATTGTTGTTTTGGCTAAATCATCTTCTTCAAATAGATTAATGTATCGCTCAAGCGTACGTTTGGAAATATCGTGAGTTACAGGCTCAAGATTCAATGCGTAATGGACATTCATATTAAAACTGTAAGCATCGAGGGCCTGTTCTTTTGTCCAGTCCATAAATTCCTGGATCAATAACAGCCCCGCAATCGAATAGAGCTCTTTGGTCGGCCTACCCATCGTTGGATCAAAGTGTCCGCTGAGAGCATCGACCGGCATGAGCTTAAGAAGATTTGGCGGAAAACGCCGGGCCAACCGTTGAGCAGGCGTTTGCGTGTTTTTTCGGTCAGGACGCTGTCGAACGGGTCGAAAAGCTATGTTTGTTGTGGGTTGACAATTTTATGCATAATCGCTCCAAGTATTTGTTATAGAAGAACTTGCATTATATACAATCGCACCTGCCTGTCGACCCTAAAATGCTTATAAGTACTCGAATTTACAATACGTTATGATGTTTCTTTGTAGCAAATACTTTTGACGCTGGCATCAATAAATACAATAAATATTATAGAAATAACTATAGAAATGGGAAATGCAAAAAAAATAACCCCTTGCTATGGAAGGAGTTATAAAAATGCCCGGGACTGGAGTCGAACCAGCACGAGGTTGCCCTCACTAGCCCCTCAAGCTAGCGCGTCTGCCAATTCCGCCACCCGGGCCGGGATCATTCAGTTATCACGCGGGCCACAGGCCCGCCCTACTGATATTTTCAGAGGTTGTTTTATATTTTGCCGATTATCAGCGAGGCGTTATGCCCGCCGAAACCGAAGGAATTGCTCATAATATATTTTATCTTCTTTTCGCGGGGCACCTTTGGGGTGTAATCCAGATCACACTGTGGGTCAGGATTATCCAGATTAATGGTCGGCGGTATGATGGAATCCCTTATAGCCAGTGCTGAAACTATCAGTTCTACTCCGCCGCTGGCGCCGAGCAGATGCCCCAAATGGCTTTTAGTACTGCTGATAGCTACCTTCAGGGCATGTGGGCCGAACAATGCCTTGACAGCGTTAGTTTCACTTAAGTCATTTAGTTGGGTGCCGGTGCCGTGGGCGTTAATGTAATCGATCTGTGTGCAATCGATCTGAGCATCGGCCAAGGCGATCTTCATTGCGTTCTGAGCCCCTCTGCCATCCGGTGCAGGCTGAGTGATATGTTTGGCATCAGCAGTCATACCATAACCAACCAGTTCAGCATAAATGCGAGCGCCGCGTTGCTTGGCATGTTCATAATCTTCCAGCACCACTATGCCTGCCCCTTCACTGAGGACAAAGCCTTCACGGTCCCGATCGAATGGCCTGGACGCGAGCGTCGGTTCATCATTGCGTCTGCTCAGTGCCTTCAGGGCACAAAAACTGGCCAGTCCCAGACTCGTCAACGCCGCCTCACTGCCCCCGGAAACCATCACGTCGGCCAGGCCCAATTGTATCTGGCGAAAAGCATCGCCGATCGCGTGAGCAGCCGAAGCACAGGCAGTAACCACCGACGTATTGGAACCGCGAAAATTAAAATGAATGGAAACATTCGCACTGGCAGCATTGACCATCAGCTTAGGGACGCAGAACGGACTCACACGGTCCGGACCACGTTCTATTAGTTTGCGATGCTCTTTTTCCAATTCCTCCAGACCACCGATTCCCGAACCCACGATAACCCCGCAACGATCCAGGTTGGTTTTGTCCAGATCGAGTCCGCTGTCCTGGACGGCCTTGACCGCCGCAGCCAGAGCAAACAGAGCAAATCGGTCTATCCGTTTAGCCTGTCGCTTATCACAGAACTCGCCGGGATCGAAATCAGTAATTTCTCCACCGATCCGGACAGGGAATTCCGAGGCATCGAACCTCTCTATCTTTTTTACGCCGCTTTTGCCGGCGCAGATATCATCCCAGAAGGCCGGTATGGTCTTACCCAAAGCCGTCATCTGTCCCAAACCGGTTATAACAACTCGCCGTCGGGCCATAATAAATACCTGTTGACGATACCGTCAAAAGTTTAAAAAAGTACAAAAGCCCGCGTTTCCGGCTTAATAATAAAGATAAGGCACTTTGAACTTTTGACGCCAGCGTTACCTGTTAAGAAGATTATTTATCTTCGCTTTTGTCATCGCCCTGGCCGGCAAACTCTTTGATGTGGTCGATAGCCTGCCCGACAGTCTGAATTTTTTCTGCCGCCTCATC
>DAOVXR010000110.1 GCA_030636065.1 Sedimentisphaerales bacterium
CACGATGTCTTCAACGTTGCCCACGATATAATAATCACATTGTTTCAGAATTGGCGCGTTAGGATCGCTGTTGATAGCGAAAATTGTTTCGCTGTTGGCCACACCGATCATGTGCTGGATAGCGCCGGAGATACCCATTGCGAGATAAATCCGCGGTCCCACAGCCGTACCGGTCTGGCCGACCTGATGCACACGTTCGACATAGCCCTGCTCGACGGCAGCCCGCGACGCGCCGTACTCGACCTCGGCGTCGAGTTTGTCGGCGAGGGCCTTGCAGAGATCGGATGTGCATTTCTCGAAGCTGTCTTTGCTTGAAATACCCTTACCGCCGGAGACGATAATGTCAGCGTCGAAATTCACAGTACCAAGGCCGACTTCGGTCTTGATAATATTCATACTGAGATCGCCTTTGGTCAGTTTTACCTCATGCCGAATAATACTGCCTTTGCGAGATTTATCCGGCGGCAGCCGTTTCATCACACCCGGCCGGGCCGTGGCCATCTGGCAGTCCGAATCCTTTGTACAGATAGTAGCCATCACATTACCGCCCAGGGCGGGCCGGGTCTGCATAAGTACGGCGATGTCGCCTTTTCGGGAACTGTCCCGGATGTCCAGCGACGTGCAGTCCGCGGTCAGGCCGCAGCCCAGCCGATAGGACACCATCGGAGCCAGTACGCGACCTCGCGGCGTAGCGGCATAAAGGGCAATCTGCGGCCCATACTTTTTAACCACCTCGGCGACGACTGTGCGATGGGCAGCCGGGTCGAACGGCTCGAGCAGATCGTCCTCGATAACATAAATATTGTCCGCCCCGGCCTCGATCAACGCCGCAGCCATCGGCTCGACTTTTTCACCGGCAATCACCACGCCAACCTTGGTCTCAAGAGAATCGGCCAGATCGCGTGCCTTACCGATCAACTCGAAGGTAGCCGGGTGCATCTCGCTGCCGTTGTGCTCGGCGATAACCCATACTTCGCCGGAATAACACGGTTTAACAGCCTGCATCCCCGAAAGCAGGTTGTCGAGAGTCCTTTTGTTCAGCTTTGTGTCAGGCTCAGCGAGGATTTTTTCCTTGATTGCCTCGTCCACATCGGCAGCGTTTTTTATACCCAGGGCCTCTAACTTTTCGGCCAGGTTAATGAAGGCTTCGCTTTCCTTTTTCGTGCCTTCGTAGTGCCGGTCGAATTTGTCGGCTCTTTTTCTGGGCAGAACATAGTTAGCCTTGGTTTTATCGTCCGCCTCACCATTGCCCTGGTTACTTTTATAGCTGTCGATGAATAGTTGGGCAAATTCCCCGACATCCTCAATCGCCTTGCATTTTCTGGAGGTATGGGGCGGCGGAAAGACCCGGATAACACGGGTTTTGGAACCTTTTACACCTATCTGGGTGGGTTTTACATCATCAGTTCCCCAGACGACGAGTTTCATATCGTTGGCACGGCGTCCGCCGGCAAAAGTGGCGAACAGCGGATATTCATACTTGGCCACGGTAATGACAGCCGGCAGTTCTTTAGGCGTTACGACCTGACTGCCGCCACTGATGATTCTGGTGAATTCGAGATGACCGTTTTTTCGTTCGACATCGGTGGCATAAGCGATACAGGGCAATGCCAACTCTTCCGCAATCTGGGCGGGCACCTGAGCCGTGTCGCCATCGACAGACTGCATACCAGAGACGACAAAATAGTCCTTCGTATCGCCTAACAGGTCTTTGACAATTTTTCGGACGGCATAAGCGAGGGGATTGGCCGTCGCGACCGTATCGGCCCCGCCAAGGGACCGGTCAGTCAACAGCACAGCTATATCGGCCCTGCGAGCCAGGCTGTAACGCAGCACCTCTTCAGCCATAGGCGGCCCCATAGTCAGGGCGATAACCTTCCCGTCCGAAGTCGCATCTAACTGCCTCATTCGGTCGGCAAACGCCAACGCCTGAGCGTCCAGCTCATTGATCACGGTGGCCAGCTTGCCCCGCATCAGGTTGCCGGTCTCAGGATCGAACGCGTTATCGGTAATCTGTGTTACGTCCGGTACCTGCTTAACTAATACAATATAATGACTCATAATATTATGCCCTTTAGCATTGATGTTACCGCCAAAAGTCCGAAAAACGCCCAAAAAACAACGCCAACGCTCCAAAATCGAGCGGGTAAAATACTTTTGACGCTGGCGTCAGCACTATCGCAAAACTTCTGTTATCACCTGTTTTTTGCCGGTGATATGGTAAACGAAACTACAGCCTCAATTTGTGATTATTATCACAATCACACACGGCAAAAAACTCCTGTCCCGCTGGCCTATGCGTACTCCAACAGGCGGAATAAAGGACGGAATACTATAGGAATTTGTTTTCGATGTCAATGCTTTTCTTGATGCGGTTGAGTGGCAGAGTGGCAGCCACCGAGTCTTCGAGGTGGATGGCTCGTCGGCTCGGTGCCACCTTTCTGTATTTCAGACTTGTCCGCCGAAGGAGGAGAGGTGCTCTTATTGTAATTGACAGTTGGCTCAGCGTCTCCGGAAAGACATATCAAGTAATCCGAATCCAAGAAGGATAGCACCTATCAATCCCCAAAAGCTGGCTCCAATTCCCACCACTATGAGAATTGGCCCTATGAATAAGGAAAAAAGGAGCAAAATGCCTGACAAATGCGCCTAATTTTTGTGTTTCATTAGCCTGTTTTTTCATTATCTGCCTTTATATCAAATTAGTGTTTTTGCCACCATCAGTCCCGTAGGATGGGCTTCAGCCCATGCTGTTTTCTTCTAAAGTGGGAGGCGCACTCCGTGTGGCGATTTTATTCTACATTCTTCTTCGCCGGGTATCCGCCATCCTGGTAATCACAGCCGCCCAGCCGCCGGTGGTGCTTCCGGGTGTGGTGATGGTAACGGTACTGCCCGCGGTCAACATCTGCTCCACGCCGGTATAACCACCCTTGGCAATATCAATCCACCGCAACCGAAACGTGCCTGACACGCCGCCGAGTTTCAGTCCGACCGAGCCGGTATCTACGAAGTACAAGCCATAAACTTCGCCGACCTTTGCCCGCAGGTAGGCTTCGTCACCGGCACGATTCGTCAGGAGGTCCTGCCGAGGCGAGGTTTCCCACGGCACGACGACATCGGTGAAGGCCCGCATCGCCTTGACATTGTTCTTCGCGTCCTGTTCAAGACCGAGTCCGCCACGAAAGTAGGTGTTGCCTGCGTGGTTGTCGCTGAAGGAATCGGGGCCACCTGCGGTGTAAGTACCGGTCGTCCGGTGATGGCTCAGGGCGCCATGAGCGGCCGCCACAGGCGTTCCTGGGCATGCTTCTTTATTTTCTGTGTCCGGACTTTCACCGCATTGACGGGACGGACCTGCTTCGCGTTGGTACCGTTGATCAGGCCAACCGCCACGTCATACTGGGTTTGGCCTTTTTCGGTCCATCGCGACCCGACTTTGCTGCCTTCCACGTATGTGTAGGCACCGGGGTTGTTGACCACAGAACCCCAGTTTTGTTCGTCGAACATTGTTGTCGTGTAGATGGTCTTTCCGGCGGCTGAAGCCTTGTTCCTGATAAAATCGCACCACCATTTATCCCATTTCTTTTGGCCGAGATTGCCCTCGTTACCCATGTTGTACAGGACATTGTTGTGGTTCAGCGTGATCGAGATCATCTTGACGATCAGTTTCTTCTGGAAGTCCAGAACCACGGTGTTATTCCGCATCGTGGGAACGGTCTTCATAAACGGATTGGTATCTCTTCCGGGGTGCGTTGGATACGAGTTGGCCAGACCGGATTCACTACGGGTGTAGTTCACGTTGTTCTTCGGGTTCCAGGGACTGATCTCCCATTCTCCCCTGTAGAAGTCGAAGCGGTCCCACAGCGTAATCTGGGCGATGATCTCCCGGTCCCGGCACATCCGCAGGCCGTCGCTGAAGCGGTTCCAGTAATCGTCGCTCCATTGATTCAGGTCGTATTTCCCATTGCTCAGTTTCCTGAACGGGAATATCCTGACCAGCTTTGTTACCTTGCCGCCATCGCCCTGACGTTGTTTCAGGATATATCGCAGGTAATTTCCCCCTGCCGCCTGCAAGTCGTCATAGACGGACTTCTGGTCCCGGACGAAAAACGGCGCGTCCCATTTGTTACCACCGAGCAACATCACGGGTTTGCGTTCGTATTGCCAGTAACGCGGGTTTTTCGCATAGGGCTGAATGTGATCGGCATTCTTGTCTTCCGCCGACAACCGTGAGACGCCGGCCGTGATCAAGACGACCGCCGCAACCACAGTTAGAAGAAAACATCGAGACGAGAATCGACACATAGCTTGTTTCCTGTTGTTATTATTGACACTCATCTTTTCACCTCCTATGTTAAAAATTTGCTCCAGTCTCGCAATCCTGTCATTTCAGGTAGCGACCAACGGGAGCGGATTTTGCCATCCACGCAGAACAGAAAAAGTGGCTATGCCACCTCCAATGTTGAAAATTTGTTTCGGGTAAGAAAACAGGGTTGAATAGCATAAAGATAAAGCGGTAAGTATTCATGGTAGAAGGATTATAGAGTTACTCCTACTCTTTGGCAAGCCTAAAAGCACCCTGTTGGGGGTGTTGAAAAACTCAACATTTTCCTTGTTTGAACGCTTAACGGCTACAAAAGAACAAGACATCGACTATTTCAACACCTCCCCTGTCCCCTTTTTATCAGGCCTTTTTATTAGAGGCTGGTAGAGTTTGAATTTCCGGGTATAATGGACAACGATGTTAGGCATAGATATAAGTGAAAAAATGATACGGGTGGTGCGGCTGCGGCGGCGGGGTAGTGGGTTCATGTTACTGCCTCCGTTGGAAGTGCCTATAGAATCCGGACAAGCAGACGATCCGGTTGCTCTGGGGAAACGGTTAGGCGAGGCGCTGCGCAGCAGGGGCTGGTATAAGAAAAAAACGGTAATGACACTGCCGGATCAGCTTTGTTTTATCCGGCGGCTGCCGAGAGAAGAAATTGGAGGCGACCATACCAAAAACAAAGGACGTCTGCACAAAACAACAGTAGAGAATCTACTAAACACCGCCCGGCAGACAATGCTGGTTTCGGCAGAAGACCTGGTACTCGATCTGTGGACAAAAGGAAAGCCACTGGTTACGAAAAAACCCGCGGAAGTCGAGCGGGAAGAAGTAGTACTGCTGGGAGCGGCACAAAAATCAGTAGTAGATTTTTGCCGGAAGTTGGCTACGGCGAGCGGCATAAAAGTGCTGTCATTAGAGCTTCGCTCCCTGGCGTCGGTCAATGGACTGCTGTTCAACTGGCATGAGGCGTCAGAAGAAAATATCGCGGTGGTTTTTCTCAGTTCCCAACAAGTGGATGTAGCGTTTATGGATGTTGAGGGACTCTTCTCTCTACAAACACTAAAACTGACTTCAGGGTCGAAAGGTTCCGTCAAAGACAGCGAGACCGCTTTTCTGAAACAGTTGCCGCGAGTTTTCAATACCCTGAAACTGTCTGAGCCGGGTCGTGTTCCGCAACGGGTTTTTCTGGGCGCCAGCAGCAGACTGATCAGCTCACTGCCGCCGCTGGCTGAGCAGCTACGGCAAAAAACAGGGATCGAAGTGTCAATATGCTCACCAGAGGCGGGCCTGGTTGTTGCCGGTTCACGAAAAGAAAAGAAAGAACACCCACTAGAGACAGAGACGGCCTCCCACTTTCCTCCGGCTTCCCAATCACCTTCGGTAGCCCACACCCATCCTACTATCGCGGAGACGGCGGATTTTCAACCGGCTATCGGCGCGGCATTAGACGGTCTGGCTGCCACTCCGACGTGGTTCGATTTTCGACACCCGCAGGGAAGGCTCTCAGAAAAGAAAAAACCGATATCATGGAAGCCGTTTGTCTTCGCGGCTGTAGCCTCGATCCTGCTGGGCTGCGCATTCTGGCTGAGCCTGGTTCAACAGAAAATTACAGAGCGGGACCAGTTGAATACCAGCTTGAACCAATTGCAGCCGGAACTGGAAAAAATAGCCGAGGCAAAAAATAACTGGCATCGCTTCCGCTCATATCTGCCGAGCAGTCAGGGAGGCGATCGGCTCAGCTACCTGAATATATTTTACGAAATAAATCAGATAATGCCCAATACCGGAGAGGCTTACCTGACTTCTCTGACAATTATCGGCAAAAAAAGCACCTCACCAGCGACTCCGAGTGACATACTCATTACAGGCCGATTGAGTAAGGGAGATGTGATTACAGGTAAAGTCGGACCTTGTGAAGAAGCAACAGGCAAAATCAATCCACAGGAAGCAATGTCGGCAAAGAAGTACCAAAGTAATGTCA
>DAOVXR010000306.1 GCA_030636065.1 Sedimentisphaerales bacterium
GGCCATACAATATTGTATCGGCCTGGGACCGGTTGGAAGCCAATTTATATGGTGTCTTCAGTTCGATCTGTCGTGCCAGGGCGCCGGTAATCTCGAATTCCACCTCGCGACGAAAGCTCTGGGACTCGAATATCGGTACGAATACGGTTTCGACATCTGTCCTGTAAAGATTTTTCGTGGAATACCCGCAACCGAGTGGCCAACACATAAACGCAAAAACAATGAGTATCGAATAATATTTCATTCTATCTTTTATCTTCTGAATTCTGAATTCTGGCTTCTCTTTCTCTTTCTTCTTCCTTCTGAATTCTGAATTCCTTCTTCTATATTATCTTGTGCCAGTTGCGCCCATTCGGTACCGCTCCAGTGTTGGCGAATTCTTTCCCAATATAACTGGGCCGCGGCGTTGTGATGAGTTCGTTGATAGTAGCCTGCGATTTCGAGTTCTTTTTGTACTTGTTGGTTACCGATCAATTTGATTCGTCTGTCGATATTGTTTTGTCGGGCTTGTTCCGGAAAGCTCAATTGATACTGTTGGTAGCGGATCAGGGCTTCTCTCAGGCAGGTGCCGTCATATTCCGGGCCGCGAAATTGTTTATGTGTTACTTCGGCGCACTTCAGCATGGCTTGTTCGTAGAGGGCTGCTATGCCGGGAGAACTTTGTCGGCTGTTTTTACATTCGTCGATCACTGCCTGATAGCCGTATTGGGCTTCGAGCGCCTGTCCTTTATCGTTATGATAGTCGGCCTTAATCATCAGGGCTTTGGCCGCCAGTTCTGAGCCGGGCCATCGTTGTGCTGTTTGTTCCAGTATGGTTATCCCTTCCGTTCGGGCGCTTGACGGAATAAAGCCGAAAACCTTACGTTTTTTACCCATCAGAAACAGGCATGCGATCTCTGTTTCTTTGTACAGAGCGGCCTCGAAAAGTTCGCTTGCCGCGTGCTCATCCAGCAGCTTTTCGAAGCTCTCAAAAGCTTGATAATACAATTTTCGCTCGAAAAAAGCCTGGCCCAGACGGAAAATAGCTTTGTCCATATTTGGCGAATTTTGGTTGTTTTTTATCCATTTTTTAATGAATTTGTGTTCATTTTCGTTAACCGATTTACCGCCCAGCTCGATTTTTTCACCAAAATCGACTAAATTCGACTGCTTTTGACGTAAAATCACTATTTCTTCACATAGCCGTTTTTTGTACTCCCCGGAGATTCCACACCCCATCGGCAGTGCCATTACCATCATTGTTACTAAAATAAGACAAAATATCTTCATACGTTATAGGTCCCTGTCAGTACTTCCATCGGCGGCAAATCAGCGATAAACGGTGATTATATCCTTATAATATTCGGATTGCAACGGAATTAAAACCATAACGCACAAAACTAATTTGCGGTCCGAATAATGCCGATTAAGAGTAAGTAGAAAACTACATGGGCCACAAGCCCACCTTACGTATCGAGGGAAAATAGATGCCGATTTTGGTACCCGTATCAGAGTTAGAATTGGGGATGTGTCTGGCAAGCAACATTGTCAACCAATACAGCGTTCTGCTGCCCCATGGACATACGATCTGCGAAAAAGATATTGTGTCCCTCAATCGACTCATACCAAAAAGAATGGTCCAGGTAGTCGATCCCATTTTAGACCAAATCGTCGAGTTCCAGGATGACAGCTACGATCAAAATGTGTCCCGCGTGGTCCGCAAAAATGTGGCGTCAGTAGTCAGCAAAGTCAGCGAACAAGTTCGGTCAGGAGTGTGTCTGACCCGTAAAAATATCGCAGGGATGCAGGAAGTTATCGATGAGATGCTACGCTATCTGAGAGAAAACCCGGTAACCATGGCACTGATCGAACAAAGCAGCAACTGGGATGACTACCTGCAACAACATAGTTCCAGCGTGTTTTATCTGAGCCTGATAATCGGCAATACGATCCGAAATTATATCACGGGCGAACGGAAACGACTCAGCTCCGCCACAAATATACACAATATATTAGACCTGACTCCCCTGGCAACGGCTTCACTGTTTCACGATCTCGGTATGGTACCGCTCGAATACCTCTACCACAAAAAAGAACCACTGACCAATGAGGAAAAAGAAAAAATCCGCCTTCATCCGCATGCCGGAGCAGATATGCTGCCGGAAAAAATAGAACCAATCGTCCGGCAAACAGTACGCGACCATCACGAAAACCAAAACGGCAGCGGCTATCCACAAGGTCTGCCGGGAAATAAAGTTAACATTTTTTCACGTATTATCCGCGTCGCAGACGCCTACGCAGCAGCCATATCAGATAAAATACACAAAAAGGGCAGGCCCCCGGCAGCTATTCTCCATGAGATGCTCAGCAGCAACTATCGGCATTATTACGATCCAGTGATATTAAAAGTGCTTGTCAGTATCGTTCCACCCTTTCCGATAGGAACCAAGCTGAAACTTAAGAACGGATACTGGGCTGTTGTCGTACGACATAATCACGAAGAACCGTTTCGGCCGGATATTATTGTCGCATTCGACGAACTCGGCGATCCACTACCAAAAGACCAACTCGACGCACCCTTCGCACTGGGCTCATACGAAGGCGCCGAAATAAAGACGTTCGGCGGTGAAGATATGTCCTTTCTGAACGAAAAAACGGAAAGCCTGGATGATTCAATCCTCCCGCAAAACTATAGCGAACTGCTTGATTTCTCTTTGCCTTAGGCGAAGAACAGAATCCAGAAGAGAAGGCTCAATGTAAAATATAAAATGTAAAATAAACAATTAAAGAGAAGAAAAAAAAGAAATGGTGCGATGTATCGCACCCTACTTAACTAAGGATTCGGCAGACACCCGTCGAGCCATCCACCTCGAAGACTCGGTGGCTGCCACACGTCGGAGCGAAAAAGATGGA